>JAPLJM010000367.1 GCA_026388595.1 Deltaproteobacteria bacterium | reverse complement strand
GAGGTCGATTATCTGGAAAAGCTGGGCGTGAAGATCGAGACCAATGCCGTCATCGGCCGGATCGCGACCATCGACGACCTTTTTGCCGAGGGCTATGACGCCGTTTATATTGCCGTCGGCGCCGGCGCCCCCGTGTTTATGAATATCCCCGGTGAGAATCTCAGCGGCATCTATTCGGCCAATGAATATCTCACCCGGTCGAACCTCATGAAGGCCTATCTCTTTCCCGACTACGACACACCCATCGTCCGCGGAAAGAACGTCGCCGTCATCGGCGGCGGCAACGTGGCCATGGATTCGGTCCGGACCGCCCTGCGCCTGGGCGCCCAAAACGCCTATATCATCTACCGGCGGACGGAGGTGGAAATGCCCGCCCGGAAAGAAGAGGTCCATCATGCCCGGGAGGAAGGGGTCCAGTTCAGGCTCCTCACGAATCCCGTCGCGTATATCGGGGATGAAAAGGGCTGGGTCACCGGCATGAAGTGCATCCGCATGGAGCTGGGCGAACCCGACGCCTCTGGGCGGCGCAGCCCCGTTCCCATCAAGGACTCTGAATTTGTCATCGACGTGGATACCGTCGTGGTGGCCGTAGGCACCATGGCCAATCCTATTGTTCCCGCAACGACGCCCGGCCTGGAAACGAACCGCCGGGGCTATATCGTCACCAAGGGTGAATCGGGAGAGACCACCCGTCAGGGCGTCTACGCCGGCGGCGACATCGTCACCGGTTCCGCCACGGTCATCCTGGCCATGGGCGCCGGCAAGCAGGCCGCCCGGGCGATTCACGAATATCTTTTTCCACCCTTATCCCGCTGATTCCTATTGACAATGGCCTTGATTTCCCTTACCTTTCGGGCGAAGAACAAGGGGACAATGCCGGTTGAAAAAAAGCGAGGGCCTGAAATGAACAGAAGATTCGGAATCCACCTGCTGCTGCTTTTTGTTGCTGCCCTGATCTTGATATTTTCCGGAAATGCCCTGGCTGCCGCAAAAAGGGGCAATGCCGTGCCGAAAAATATGCTACCCGCGGAGTTGAAAAACGCGGCGGTCTACGATTATTTCCTGGAGTCCGGTGAAAAAGGAGTTGCGACGATTGCGGCCAAGGACGGAAAAGTGATTGTCGCGAAAGCCGATCTGAAGCAGGCCTATTTCGCCGCTGCCGGAGACAAGCTCTTTGAAAAGGATGTGATCTTCACGCTCAAGAAGTCTCGCTGCAAGTTCCAGCTCGTTACGGAAGATCTGGTTTCTTTGGGTCCGCAGAGCCGATTGATCATCAAGGAAGTGGTCGACGATCGGGATAACCAGTCAAAGTCATCCTCTTTCGGTATGGCGAAAGGTACGGCCATCTTTCACACCGTCAGTGTTTCCCGTTACTTCAAACAGTCCATGGAGGCGGAGTCTCCGACGGCAGTCAGCGGCGTGCGGGGATCGAAGTTCGGTATGGAAGTAAAGCCGGCAAAAGGCAAATCATCAGCGGCGATGCCGCCGGTCATAGTGGCAGATGCATCGGGAAACGGATTCCTTTACCTTGCCTATGCCAAAAAAGAGCAAGACGACTCCGTTACCGTCGTTCACGGCTTTGAAGGCAAGGTGGAGGTAAAATCAAAAAAGGACGATTCCATTCAGTTCCTCAATCCCGGTCAGAGCATTGAAGCCACCATAAAAGGCCTCAGCAAGATATTTGATACACCGGCCAAGGCGATTGAACAGTTCATGAATAACGTAGACATCAACCTCCAGAAGGCCGCCAAGGAAGCTGAAAAAAGCGTCAAGGTGGTTGACGAAAAAGTGAAGGACAGCGAGAAAAAGATGGAGAAGCATTTCGATGTCTTTGACAAATGGGGCAAGGATCTGGAACAGAAGTGGAAATAGATCGGATGACGACGTTCCCTGCATCATCGAACCGCAGGGAATTAATGACCAAAAGGGATATAATCTTACCAAAATGCTAAAATAATATTTTTTTACCCTATTTTTTTCTTGACAAACGAGTCGATGGTTTGTTACTAACCCTAGCAACAGCCAGTAGATATAGCTCAGACGTACCATTAAATTTGATCCAGGTGAGATAAAGTGGCACAAAGCAGCGATATCACATCCACCGAAAAACTCCTCAATGTTATCCGCGACAAGACGCCTGCATCTCCCGCAACCCCGTCGCCCGAGGCTCCCAAGCCCAAGGCAGACCCGGTCAAACCCCCTTTGAAGTTCAAGGCGTCCTCTCAGAAGTCCACCACTGTCGGCATCGACATCGGTCACGACTATCTGCGTCTCGTCAAAGCCGCTGAATCCGGCGGCAAATGGCGGATCATTGCCCGGAGGCGCCTGCCTCTGCCG
>JAPLJM010000274.1 GCA_026388595.1 Deltaproteobacteria bacterium | reverse complement strand
CGCCCAGGTTTATTTCAGCCCCAACGGCAGGTGCACGGTCGCCATTCTCAAAATGATCTCTTCTGCGCAGTCGGAGATTCTCGTTCAGGCCTTTTCATTCAGTTCGCCGGCCATGACCGACGCCCTGCTTCAGGCTCATGGTCGGGGGGTAAAAGTGGCACTCATCCTGGACAAATCGGAACGCATGGAAGGACTTACGCCTGCTGCCATCCTGTCTAACGCCGGCATCCCTGTATACCTCGACGGGAAGCATGCCCTTGCAAACAATCGGGTGATCATTATCGATCACCGGACTGTACTGACCGGATCATTCAATTTTAACAAGGCCTCGGAAGAGATGAATGCGGAAAACCTGCTCATGCTGGAATCCAAAGAGCTGTCAACGCTGTACCGGGACAACTGGCTGCAACACCGGCGGCATTCTGAACCCTACTGAGCCCAGGCGCAGTCATTAATGAAGGAGGAGGAACAATCTATGCAGCGGAAGGGGAAAGTGGTCTTCACCGCTATGGCGGTGGTGTTCTATTTAGGCGTTAATGTTACCTTCGCACAGATGGACGTAAACCAAGCGGCCTTGAGAGATCGTCAATTTCTGCAGGACGCCTCCGTGAGCAGCGCCTGGTTGATTACTTTGGGGAACATCGCCCTTCGTCAGGCTGCAAGTGCAGATATAAAAAATTTCAGCAAAATGATGATCAGGGACCAGGGGCAAATCGATGGCGACCTGAAAATGCTGGCACAACGAAAAGGCGTGACCTTATCGGGAGATACGGACCCTGTTCGTCGCAACACGAGCGCTTTCCTGTCGCAGGAATACGGCGCGGCGTTCGACAGAAATTTTATCAGCCTCATAGAGGACGTGCATCAGCGTGATGCCGCCCTCTATCGGGAAGAAACCGAAAAAGGGCTGGACGCCGACATTAGGGCCTTTGCCGGCAGGCTTGTCAAGCGATTGGAAGAATACGTCGGGATGGCAAAAAAAATCCTTAATGATCTCCCGAAACCGCTGTTGAAATAGGGCTAATCCTATGCCGTTTTCATATTTTGTCTGATGGACAAGGCGTGTCCGTTTTCCTATAATTTACACTACGCAGCGGGGTTGCGACGCGTATTTATATAAAAAACAGAGGGTTCCATCTGTCCGGATAGGGTGCCGGGATTCCCCGGGGATTATGTAATTTTCAATCAACCAATTTTCAATCGATGTGAGGAGGTTCCATTTATGAAAGAAGAAGCCAAAGAAAAACTCGAAAGCAAAGGCATGAGCCGTCGCTCTATCCTGAAAGGGGCCGTTACCCTGGGAGCGATCGCGGCAGGCGGAGGTATGGCCCTCAATATGGCCGTACCGGGAACAGCGGAAGCGATGATCAAGCCGCTTCCCAAGAAATGGGACGAGACCTGGGATGTGGTGGTCGTCGGATCCGGGTTTGCAGGGCTGGCGGCGGCAGCGGAAGCGGCAGGCGCCGGATCCAAGGTCGTGATTCTGGAGAAAATGCCGACCTATGGTGGGAATTCCATTATCAACGGCGGGGTTTATGCCGCCTATGACAGCAAGTTCCATTACCGCCAGAATCTGAACCTGGGAGAGGACAGCCCGAAACAGCATGTCAACGATACGCTCAAGGGCGG
>JAPLJM010000383.1 GCA_026388595.1 Deltaproteobacteria bacterium | reverse complement strand
TGGCGCAAGATTCAGGCCATTCTCCTGAAGCACGAGGATTCGCTGCATGCCGTTGTGGGCGGCCGGTATGACTGGATTGAAGCCGTCACCCGGGCAGCCATTTCACGCTTCCGGATGGGGCAGGTGGTCATGACGGATCGTATCGACCATGTGCTGACGCGCCCCCTTTTCGGTATTCCTGTGCTCCTGGCCGTTTTTGCAGTTGTTTTTCTAATGACTTACAAAATCGGATACCCCCTGCAACGGGGCCTGGAGCGGCTGGTCAGCGCCTTTGCGCAACAGATAGATTCATTCCTGGCTCCTTTTCCTTTCTGGATCAAAGGGATGCTTGTTGACGGCGTGATCGGCGGCGCCGGATCCGTCCTGACCTTCATTCCCATTCTTGTCATCTTTTTCGCCGTTATGGCGACCCTGGAGGATGTGGGGTATATGGCCCGGGCGGCCTTTGTCATGGACCGCTTCATGCATCTCATCGGGCTTCATGGAAAAAGCGTCATCCCAATGTGTTTGGGCTTCGGCTGCAATGTTCCCGCCATTCTGGGCGCCCGGATTGTGGAATCAAAAAAAGAGCGGCTCCTGACCATTCTCCTGTCGCCCTTTATCCCTTGCACGGCGCGCCTGGCGGTCCTGACCTTTGTCTCCGCCGCCATATTTTCTACAAAGGCCGCCCTGGTCTCATGGACTCTCCTGACAGTCAATATCCTGGTCCTGGGGCTGGTCGGCATGTTGGTGAACCGTTATGTTCTGAAAGATGAACCCGTGCCTTTCATCATGGAGATGCCCTTGTATCAAAAGCCCAATATCAAGACGATCGGCACGGCGGTATGGTCAAGAACCCTGGCCTTTATCAAAAAGGCCGGTACCGTAATTTTGGTCGTTTCCGTGGTGATCTGGCTGCTTTCCCATCTGCCTCACGGGCGGATCGAGGACAGCTGGCTGGCTTGGCTGGGTCGCTTCTTCGAACCGTTCGGGCAGCCCATCGGCCTGGACTGGAAAATGATCACGGCCCTGTTGACCACGATTATTGCGAAGGAAAACGCCATTGCGACCCTGGGGGTTCTCTATGGGGTGGGTAGGGAAGGGCTGGTGCATGTCCTGCCTCAGGTCATGAGTACCGCCTCGGCCCTGTCTTTCCTGGTGGTTCTGATGCTGTTTATTCCCTGCGCGGCCACCGTGGCGGTGATGAAACGGGAACTGGGCAGTTGGAAGTGGTTCGGCGTCTCGATCGGCGGGATGCTGGCCATCTCTCTGCTGGGCGGCCTAATCGCCCACCACCTTGCCTTGACGATGGGCTGGTAATGCGGGCGATTATAGTTTTATCTCCTACATTCGGATCGCAACGCGTGCGGTGACTCCTAATTCTTCGGATATCCAACCTTTTGCCACAGATGGGAAATAAAGATGCTGCGCCGGATTGCAAGGAGTGACGATTGAAGGCGGGGAAAGTCGATATAATCAGCGAGGATCCAAAAATATTTATCAGTTGCAAGACAGTATGGGAAATTCACGACAGAGGA
>JAPLJM010000239.1 GCA_026388595.1 Deltaproteobacteria bacterium | reverse complement strand
TCCTCTTCGGTGGCGTTTTTCTCCACTTCCAGGACTTCGTAATAACAACGTTTTATCATGTAAGATTTCTTGTTTACTCCATTGTTTTGATTTTCACAGCTGTGCTCGGAGAGCTTTTATAGTCACCCAGTAAGGTAAGTTCCATGCGCGACCCTGTCAAGGGCCGGCGTCTTCTTTAATTAATCGTTGAAGGGCCTCTGTGTATTTATCTTTTGTTTTCGCAATGATATCTGCGGGGAGTGCCGGCGCCGGCGGCTTCTGATCCCAGGAAATGGACAGGAGATAGTCCCGGAGGAATTGCTTGTCGTAGCTTTTTTGCGCCCTTCCCGGTTTGTAATCGTCCTTTGGCCAGAAGCGTGATGAATCCGGCGTGAGCAACTCGTCAATCAGGATGAGCTCGCCGTCTATAAGGCCGAATTCCATCTTGGTATCGGCGATAATCATTCCGGCGGCATCGGCGATGCCGAAGGCGCGGTTGTAGATCATCAGGCTGATATCAATCACCTTTGCGGTCAGGTCGGCGCCGATCAGCCTCTCCATCTCCTGTCGCGTAATCGCCTGGTCGTGTTCACCGTCGGCTGCCTTGGTGGAAGGGGTGAAAATGGGCTGAGGCAGCCTGTCCGATTCTCTCAATCCCTGGGAAAGACGGATACCTGAAACCATGCCGGTCCGGCTGTAATCCTTCCAGCCTGAACCGCTCAAGTACCCTCTGACAATGCACTCCACCGGCAGGGGCTTCGCTTTTTGCACCAGCATGCTTCTTCCCCGAAGCAGGTCACGGTAAGCGGCACAGGATTCCGGATAGGCTTCCGGATCGGTTGTGATCAGGTGATTCCGGATGATATCTTCCGTTTTTCTGAACCAGAAAACGGACATCCGGGTCAGGATTTCACCCTTGCCGGGGATGGGGTTGGGCATGACGACGTCAAAGGCAGAAATTCTGTCGGTGGCAACGATGAGGAGATAGGGGTCCAGGTTGTAAATATCCCTGACCTTTCCCCTGCTGGTCAGGGTCAGCGTGCTGAAATCCGTTTTGACAACTTCGTGATTTTTCATAAGCGGCATCTTATCTCAAAAAAGGATTTGTTGTTTTTTCCCGACCGATGGTGGAGGTCGGTGACCCGCCGTAATTATGTCCCGGCAGAACCTTCGTTTGGTCCGGCAGGACACAGAGCTTTTCCTGGATGGAACGGACCATGACCCGTGATGAGCCTCCGGGGAGATCGGTTCGCCCGACACCACCGACGAACAGCGTATCCCCGGTGAAGACATATCCGTCAATATAAAGCGACATGCTGCCCGGCGAATGTCCCGGTGTATGCAAGACTTTCAGGGAGAACGCACCGAAGGAGATCGTATCACCATCCCGCACGGTCCTGTCCGCGGCCGGAGACTGCTTGGCGCCGAACATCTTGAGAATCATCGCCGGCGTGGAGGTCAGCATTTCCGCATCGCTTTCGTGAATGATGATCTTTGCCCCCGTCTTTTTTTGCATATCCGTATTGCCCGCGATGTGATCCACATGGCCGTGGGTATTGACGAGATACTTGATTTTTAAATTGTTTTGCTCTGCCTGGGCAATGATGCCGTCGATATTGGCGGCCGGATCGATGACCAGCGCTTCTCCTGCGGCGGGGTCACCCAGCAGATAGGCAAAGACCGCCATGTGACCCACCTGCATTTGTTTCAGAAACATGTTTTTCCCTTCAAATAAATTTAATAAACAATGGCGCCATCCCTATCATCATTGATGTCCCCAAGTCAATAAGGATGATGAGAGACCTTTGAAAAATGGTTTCACCGCCTGTGGACCATTCTTCACCGGTTATGCAAATCTCTCTCTGCTGCTTCATGGTCGGTGGTTTTTATCGGCGACGACCCAGGATGTAAAACCCTCGCCGCGTTCGATTCGGGCAGTGACGCCTTCCGCGGCGACCATATTCAGGATTTCCTTCATGGTATGAATGCGGCTGCGCATGAAGGCCATTTTTTCTGCAACCACCAGCAGCTTGATGATGAAGCGGTCCCTGTCCGGCTCCTCGATCACCAGCCGCCCTCCCGGTTTGAGGACGCGCAGGAGATCACGGATTGCGGCACGCTGACTGAAAAAATGATGGAGAGCATCGGCGACAACGACCCGGTCAAAGGTGTTTTCGGCGAAGGGAAGCTGCTCGGTGCGCGCCTGCACGGTAAACGGACGGTTTTTCCGCTGCGCCTGCCGGAGCATGGGAAGGGAAAGATCGCAGATGACCAGCGCACCGACCATCGGTTTCAGATGGGCCGATATCCTTCCCGTACCGCCGCCTGCATCGAGCAGCGCACCGGCTGTGGGCAGCGCCAGCAGTTCCGTCAGTCGGGAGGAGACGGGAAGGCGGACGACCCTGTCGTACCAGGGGGCAATAAAATCAAAATGATCAAACATTGATCAACCCGTAAAAAGCCGCATAACTCTTGAAATTGGGACGGCTTTGTAAAAAGTTCCGCAGGCAAGGCGCGCAAATCATTCGGAATGAGGCGTACTTGGGCGTACGCCGCAATGACGGGGGATGCAGTGCAACGCAGCATCCGGATTTTTTACGAAGTCGTCAAACATGATCTGACTTTCGTGCAAGCACCCGCTCGGGATAATCGGTAAACACGCCGTCCACCCCCATGGCCTTTACCCGCTTCAGATCGTCAGGATGGTTGACGGTGTATACAAATACTTTAAGGCCGCGCCGGTGGGCGTCATCCACAAATGCCTGATTGACACAGGCAAGGCTGGTATGGACGGAGACGGCCCCCAGGTCCTCTGCAAATTTGGCATGCTCCGGCGGGAATCCGTAACCGAGCGCGCCGAGCCGGAGATGCGGATCAATGCGCCGAACCTCCGCCAGTTCATTGTGGTTGAAGGATGACACAAGGATTTGGCCTCGATGCCAGCCGTGATCCGCAATATAGTGGTGAATGAGTTTTACGACGGGTGCAGCGGTTCCGGCGCCCTTTAATTCCACATTGACCCCGGCACGGCGCCGGACGACCTCAAAAACTTCCCGCAGCAGTGGAACCTGCTGCCCTTTGCCCGCATCAAGCATCCTCAGGTAAGCCAGCGGCTGCTGTGTTACGATCCCGGCGCCGTTGGTTGTTGCCTCCAGGCGTTCGTCATGAATGACCACCAGTTCATCTTCTACGCTGTAGACGTCGATTTCGATCCAGGGCGCACCCAGCGCGATGGCTTTTTCTATGGCAAGCAGGGTGTTTTCCGGTTCATGGCCACTGGCGCCCCGGTGGGCGAGACAGATGAAATCCTTTCTATCAGTCATAGGGTTCCTTGAGAGCTTTGCATATCCGGTGAAAAATGGTTCGCAAGCGGGGCATCAAATGTTTTTCGCCTTTCCAGCGCTGAAGTTAAAATCTTGTTTTTAATCATCATATGATACAACATCTTCTGGAGCGAAAAGGTTTTTTTGAGCGGCGGCGGAGCATTTTTCAAAGGTCTCTCCTTATTTGGAACAATACGGCAGGTTGCCCCCGAATTATGAATGGCCGGTTGATGCAATGCTCAATAGCAGCTCCGTAAGCTCGCGCGGCATGGTCCACATGGGATGATGGCCGGTTTTCAGTTCGTGATAGGGCCAGCCAGCCTCTTTTACCCGCCTTGCGGATCGGACGATGCCCTGGCCGCGGATGCCCATCTCATCCTTCTCAGTGCAGAAAATATAGGTCCGGGGAAGGGTCCTGGCCGCTTTGTTATTCAGATGAAATGGATAGAAAAAGGTCTTCAGGGGATGTTCCGTAAACCGCGGATCGGATGTTTCCGTCCCATCCACGGGCAGGCTCTTTCCGCCGTTCAGGTAGTGAATGGTCAGGGCGTCGACCACCGGGGGATCATAGAGGTCTTTCACGGCCTCGCCATCCTGCAGGATAAAGGCATCCAGATAGACCAGGTGGGACAATCTCTCCGCCGCTCGCTCGGCGACGCCCGTGATGACAGCACCGCCGTAACTATGGCCGACGAGAATGACGTCATGCAGATCCTCGAAGGTCAGGACGTTGAAGACATCCTCAATATGCGTTTCCATCGTAATGTCGGGGCTGAACAGGTGTCGCCGCTCTCCCAGGCCCGTCAGGGTCGGTGTATAGACATCCCTTCCCGCGGCGCGCAGGCGGGACGGGATGGACCGCCAGACCCAGCCGCCGGCCGTAGCGCCATGAACCAGGACATAGGTCGTGGCTTTTGAAAAATGGCTTCGACGCCGCTCAAAAATCTTTTTCGCTTCAGAGATGGTCATCAGGAATTCTTCTTATGGGATCAGGAGCTTGAAGCCCGTCTCGAAATCCACAGGTCGCCTGCCCGTTGAGCCAAGCAATTCAAAGAGAATGATTTCCATGACATGCCAGACCTTAACCCCGGTGCGGATACAGCCGGTAACCGTGGCGGTCTGCCTGCCGCAGGCCATGTGCATGTGGAGAATAGGGTTGCCCTCGTCGTCCGGAAAGAGGGTGCCGGTTCCGCATACCTCGTGGACATTTCTCAGCACATGTTCCATGGGAATGATCGGCGTCGATCGTCCCGCCGCCGGTCCGACAACGAAGGTGCTGCCCCTGTCCGCACCGCCCAGAACGATGAGCGCCGCCGCCCGGATGTCCTGGTCGCGGGCAAATTTTTCGATTGCCTCATGGACGACTTCCCCGTCCTCCAGGCGGATCACAAAAATACGTCCCGGTCTGGCCTCGCTGTATTTCATCTCAAATCCTGCAGGTTTTGTGCTGCTTCGAAATTAGTGGATTAAGGTCCAACTGTCAAGGGTTTTCCCGGCCATGGGAATGACAAAAGAGGTTGACAGAAACAGGCTGTTCTGATTTAGAGAGGCAGCTTGATCATTACCATTCATCAGAAATAATGCGGGAAGGAGTAGATTAATGTTCAGGACAGCCATTACCGAAATGTTCGGGATCAAATATCCCATAATTTGTGGAGCCATGATGTGGCTTTGTAAACCCAACTTCTGCGCCGCCATTTCCAATGCCGGGGGGATGGGCAATCTCACGGCCGGCAACTATGAGACGGAAGCGGATTTTCGCGGTGCCATCCAGGAGACCCGGAAACTGACGGATAAACCCTTCATGGTCAACATTACCCTGCTGCCGTCGCTCCGCATCACTCCGGAGCATCACCAGATCTACATCCGGATCTGTGCGGAGGAAAAAGTGGCCGGCATCGAGTTTTCCGGGACGCCCGTCGATAAGGCCTCCGGCATGGAAGCCATCGAGATGCTGAAGAAAGCCGGTGTGAAAATCTTTCATAAGGTCGGTTCGGTGCGTCATGCCATCCACGCCGAACATGTGGGATATGACGGTATCTATGCCGCCGGGATTGAAGAAGGCGGTCATCCGCTCAATGATGACGTCACCACCATGGTTCTAACGCCCCGGATTGTAGATTCGGTGAAGATCCCCGTGGTGACCGTGGGAGGAATCGCCGATGGCCGGTCTATGGCCGCTGCGTTTGTGCTCGGTGCCCAGGGGGTCATGATGGCCAGCCGTTTCGTCGCCACGAGGGAGTGCGAGGTGCATGATAATATCAAGAAGGAACTTCTCAAACGTCAGGAGTTCGAAACCACAATGTTCGGGAAATCCATCGGGCTGCAGGGAAGAGCGCTGAAAAGCAAGGTCATCGATGAGGTCTGCGCCATCGAAAAACGGGGCGGCGGTTTTGCAGAACTGATTCCGCTGCTTTCCGGTCAGCGGATCAAGGACGCCTGGGAAACGGGCGATGT
>JAPLJM010000249.1 GCA_026388595.1 Deltaproteobacteria bacterium | reverse complement strand
TCGAGGCCATCAAACGAGGCGCCACCGATTATATCCCAAAACCATTCACGCCGGCGCAGATCAAACTCGCACTCCACAAGGTCTTTGAGGTTCGCACCCTGGAGCAAAAAGTTGTTGCCCTGAGAGAAGACTTGGGGCGCTCCCATCTTGACGCCGATTTTTCGGTCAGTTGCAGTAGCGTCATGAAGCGCGCCGTTTCGCTGGCGCATCAGGCGGCGCCGTCCGATGCAACGATCCTCTTGCGTGGTGAAAGCGGAACAGGGAAAACAGTGTTGGCTAAAGCCATCCACGCCTGGAGCCAAAGGGCGGTGATGCCGTTCAGCGTCCTTTCCTGCCCTTCTCTGTCACCGGAACTCCTGGAGAGCGAATTGTTCGGTCACATCAAAGGGGCCTTTACCGGCGCCGTCCGAGACAATCCCGGCCGGATCAGCGCCTGCAACGGGGGCACCCTGTTGCTTGACGAGATCGGTGACCTGCCGCTTTCACTCCAGCCGAAACTGCTGCGGTTCGTTCAGGAAAAGGAATATGAACGTATCGGCGATTATGAGACGCGTTATGCCGATGTCCGGATCGTCGCCGCAACGAACATAGATCTGGAGAGATCTGTCCGCGAGGGCCGGTTCCGTGAGGACCTTTACTACCGGCTCAATGTGATTCAGATTCAAATCCCGCCCCTGCGCGAACGTGCTGACGACGTATTGGCTCTGGCGGAGCGGCTGCTGGCCTTTTTTGGCAAAAACTGCCACCGGATGTTCTTGGGTTATACGGACGAGGCGATTCATCGACTTAAAAATTACCATTGGCCGGGTAATGTACGGGAATTGAGAAACGTTGTCGAGCGGGCCGTGATCCTTTGCCCATCGGACCGGATCGGCGTCGATCATCTTCCGGATAATGTGAGACCCCAGGGTGCGTCCCTTCGGATCGGAGACGCGGTTCCCCTGGATAGAATCGAGGAAGAGCATATCCGGCGTGTTCTGGCCACCGCCCGATCCCTGCAGGAAGCAGCCGACATCCTTGGTATCGATCAAGCCACCCTCTGGCGCCGGCGCAAGCAATACGGAATATAGACAGACTTGCAATTTTCAATCTCCCTGATCACATCTCTTGCAAAATGCAAAGAGAAACCCTGCCCCGCTATAAAAAATCAATCATTGACGCAACCTCCCAAGGTAAAAAAGAGAATGGCCTTGTCCTTGCGAGTAAAACGAAGCAATCACTCAAGCAATTGATTATAAATGATTTTATCGACTCGCTTTGCGCCTTGCAGTGACGGGTGGCGTCTTTTGTCGGGGCGCTCACCCTTTCAATGATCATAACAGCACGACCTGGCATAGCCGTTGCTCTATTGTTTACTCGGGAGGAACGCCATGCTTGGACTTCGTCAGAAATTATCATTGGGTTTTGGTGGGTTGCTGCTGATCATTCTGATCATTGGCATTCAAAGCATTTTTCAGTTCAGGGACCTGGGCCAATCCATCGATGTGATTCTGCGAGAAAATTATCGCAGTGTCGTTGCCTGTCAGGAGATGAAGGAAGCCCTCGAGCGCATGGACAGCGGCATGCTTTTTACTTTTCTTGGATACCAGAAAGAGGGAGACGAGCTACTCCGAAAGAATGAAGGGGTTTTTGAGAAGGCGCTCGAGGTCGAACTGAACAACATCACCATTCCCGGCGAAGGGGAAAAAGCAGCCGTTCTGCAGGCACTTTTCGCCCGCTACAAAGCGACGCTTCATGATCTGCAGAAGCCCTCCACGGCGGGAGAGGCCCGTCGCCTCTATTTCGATAAACTCCTCCCGCTCTTTCAACAGGTTAAAAGCACAGCGGACGACATCCTGAAAATGAACCAGGGGAATATGAACAATGCTAACGATCGGGCCAGAAAACATGCGGCGGCCGCCCGGCGGCAGATGTACATTCTCCTCTTTTTCGGCATCATGGTCGCCGCCGGATTTATGTTTTTCATCGGGAAGTGGATACTCCGCCCCATCGACCGCCTGATTCGTTCCACTGAAGAAATTCGCGATGGGAATCTGGACCTTGTCGTGCAGAAGGATTCCGATGATGAGATCGGTCGGCTCTCCGAAGCCTTTAATGCCATGGCTGCCGGACTTCGCCAGTTTCGACGCACCGATCATGCGAAGCTGATCCGCACGGAACAGGCAACAAAAGAAGCCTTGAACAAGCTGCCCGACGCTGTGGCGATTGTCAATCCTGATGGCAAGGTTGAAATTTCAACGGATTCCGCTAAAAGTCTTTTCGGGCTCAAAACCGGTGCACATATTGAGGAACTACCCCTTGATCTTCTGAAGGATCTCTTTCACGATATTCTTCGTGACGGCTTTGTTGCCTCTGCAGAGAAAAAACAGAAACTCCAGCAGAAATTTGTCAATCTCGAGGAACGTTATTTCCAGCCTGATGCGGCTCCCATCAACGATCATGAAGGTCATTTGACGGGTGTGATCCTGATCATGAAAGATGTGACGGAACAGCGCCGCCTGGAAGAGATGAAGAGCGGTCTGATGTCCACGGTTTCCCACCAGTTAAAGACCCCCCTGACATCGATTCGCATGGCCATCCATCTGATTTTGGAAGAGAAGGTGGGCCCCTTGACGGACAAGCAGACCGAGCTGCTGCTGGCTGCCCGGGACGAAAGCGACTTGCTGCACCGGATTCTTTCGGACCTGCTGGATATCAGCCGGATTGAATCGGGCCGCCAGCAGATGGTCTACCGGGACGTTTCCCCACAAACCCTGATCCTGGAGTCGCTGGAGCCCTTTCACCGGGCGGCCCAGGACGGCGGTGTCGAACTGAAGACGAAACTCCCCGATGATCTGCCGATGGTTCGTGTCGATACGATTCAGATCGGCCATGTTTTTGCCAACCTGCTGACCAATGCCCTTCGGTATACTGCACCGGGCGGCCGGATTACTGTGTCAGCCACAGCAGAGGAACAGGCAGTCCGTTTTTATGTTTCAGATACGGGCAGCGGCATTCCCCATCAGTTCCTGCAGCGGATCTTCGAACAATTCTTCCGGGCGCCCGATCAGCAGACGGAAACGGGCGTCGGCTTGGGGCTTGCCATCGCCAAGGAGATTGTCGAGGCCCACGGCGGGAATATCAACGTGGAGAGCCAGGAAGGGAAAGGAACGACCTTTTCTTTCACCCTCAAAAGAGCGGACCGGGTCGGGAAGGAGGCGTGACCGATGGGATTGGACTTTGTTTATCCGGTTATCACCGTTGTTTTTTTCGGCCTTTGTCTCCTCCTTGTCAAGGTTGTTTTTTTCGGCCTTTGTCTCCTCCTTGTCAAGGGCTGTGAGAGGTTGTAATCATGCTGGAAATGATTGTCGGCGTCATTGGTTTCGTCCTGATCGTTTACCTTTTCATCACGGTCATCCGGCCGGAAAAATTTTAACGAAAGAGTGTGTCACTGCGCTTAGCGCCTCGCAATAGCGATGCGAGCGTTAAGGCAAGACGCTTCTTGATCCCATCCTGAGACCTGTGGAGAGGGTTCTGTACCGCATTTGCGGTGTTGATGCACAAAAGGAACAGGACTGGAAGCAATACGCCCTGTCCCTGATTTTGTTCAGCCTGATAGGCGGGCTGTTCACCTATGCCGTTCTGCGCCTCCAGTCTCTTCTGCCGCTGAACCCGCAGGGTTTTGGACCCATGAGCCCGCATCTGGCCTTTAACACCATGGCGAGTTTCGCTACGAATACCAACTGGCAGAGCTATGCCGGGGAAGCGACGCTATCGTACTTCTCCCAGATGGTGGGGCTGGCCTTTCACAACTTCATTTCGGCTGCGTCGGGGATTGCCGTGGCGGCTGCCCTGGTGCGTGGAATCGCCCGGCAGACAGCCAAAACAATCGGTAATTTTTGGGTCGATCTTGTCCGCGTGAATCTTTATCTGCTGTTACCGTTATGTCTGGTCTACGCTGTCTTTCTGGTCTCCCAGGGCGTAATCCAGAATTTCAAACCCTATGATACGGTCCGCCTGGTTGAGCCCTATAAAGTACAGACGCCGAAGCAGGACTCCCACGGTCAAGCCATCAACGGACCCGGCGGTCGCCCCATCATGGATGAAAGGAAAGTGGAGACCCAACTCATTGCTCAAGGCCCCCTGGCCTCCCAGGCGGCCATCAAGATGCTGGGCACCAACGGCGGCGGTTTCATGAATGCCAACGCCGCCCATCCCTATGAAAATCCAACGCCGCTGACGAATTTTATCCAGATGCTCTCCATCTTCCTCATACCCAGCGGCCTCACGTGGTATCTAGGCCGGATG
>JAPLJM010000174.1 GCA_026388595.1 Deltaproteobacteria bacterium | reverse complement strand
AAAGGGATCTTTCGGACCAAGCAGGCCGGCAGGACGGGCCTGGGAACCGTCATGATGAATAAAAGAATCCAGTCGATTGTTATCCTGGCCGATTATCCGCGGGGCGACAACCCCTTTGGCGCGGCGGATTGGGACAAGGCGAAGAAAGCGGGCGCGAAACTCGGCAAGGTCGTCAAGGAAGTGGACCCGCAATCGCTGAAGATGTACCGGAAGGGCAGCGCCGGGCTGATCGCCTTCATGAACAAGGAGGAATATCAATCTCTGCCCGTGAAGAATTATCAGTTAGGTTCCGACCCGCGGGCGGACAAGATCGCCGGAAAATTCTACGCGGAACATCTTTTCGAGCACCGGGGGATGGACGGGTGTTTCCCCGGATGCAATCTGCGCTGCACCAAGGGCGGCTGGGTCACCCTGACATCCGGCGGACACAAGGGCCGCAAGGTCTGGGTGGATGGGCCTGAATATGAAACAGCCGCGGCCTTCGGCTCAAATCTGGGCATATGGAATGCTGAATTCATCATGGAGGCCAATTGGCACTGCGATAATTATGGGATCGATACCATCACCACCGCCGTCATTTGCGCCTTCGTGATGGAATGTTTTCAGAAGGGGTATCTGACGAAGGACGATACGGACGGACTGGAGTTGACCTGGGGGAATGAAAAGGCCGTATTGCGCTTTATTCATCAGTTGGCCACTGGGGAAACGGTCTATGTCAGAGAAGCGGGGCAAGGGATGCTGCATCTGGTCGACTGGATTTCCGCTCACTATGTCAAGCGCACCGGCAAAACCAATCCCCGGGAAGAACTCTTGAAATTTGCCATGCAGACCAAAGGGCTGCCTTTTTCTCTCTACCGGACGCATCGATCCTTATCCATGCAGGCTTCCTACGCCGCTGCCAGCGATATCGGGGCGCACCACGCCGCGGCCTGGCTGATCAAAGTGGATCTGCTGGGCGCCTTTCCCACCCTCCCGGATAAAGCGAAGGCTCTGATTACCTATCCGCGCGTCCGTTTGGGAAATGACAATCTGGGCTTGTGCAAGCTGCCCTGGGTTGATGTTTTTAACCCCGAATCGGAAAACGTGAAGGATACGGATAAGTTTATCAACCCCGCCTCCCAGGAAATCTATGCGGATTTTTACAATGGCATTCTGGGAACGGACCTGACCTGGCAGCAGATCTTTGCACAGACGGACCGGGATATCAATTTACAGCGGGTCATGAACGTGATGGTCTACGGTAAGGACGCAGGCAATCAGGACTGGATTCCCGATCGTGCCATCGGGCCGATTGACGATGACCTCTATGACGCTGAAAAGGATTATCATGATCAGGAACTTGGCCGTTTGCTGGGGAAATCCCAGAAAGTCATTCAGGCCATGAAAACGGATGTAAAGCGGCAGTTCCTGATGAATCACCGTAAAGAACAGTTAAGCCAGTTAATCCGGGCTTACTACCATGAACGGGGTTGGACCACCTCCGGAATCCCGACGGCAGACATCCTGAAGCAGGTTGGTTTATGGCCATTCCTGAATGAAGCGGCAAAAACAAAAATCATCGAATTGACGGATTGAAAGGGAAATTCCAAAAGCATTCCATCACATCTTATTTCCAAAAGCTGCCCCAGAAGGGCTGGCTGGCGCCTCTTTCATACTTGGTTTCGGTGAGGATGCCGTCGGGGGTAAAAAAGAGGGCAAGCAGGTCGTGGCGCAACAGGTTGCCGGTGGCCTCCATTCTTAAGCTGGATTGAAAAAAGAGGTCACTCAGCGGGATGCCGAGGGAAATCTGCCCTCCCTGGTAGAAGGACTTTTTATACAGCAGCGCGAATCTTCCATCCATATCAACAACGTCTGCCGGAGCGCCATAGTGGGCAAGGGCTTCCGCCAGGTTCGTCTTTCCTTCAATCAGCCCCGCTGCGGGCAGAGGAATCTCAGCCCCGTTGTTGATCCTGTCAAAACGGATACTGACGCACCCTGATACGACCAGGATCAACAACAGCAGGCATAGAGCCGTTTGCCCGATCTTAAAATGGCAGGGCATAGGCTGCTGAATCTGATTTGAAGCTGCTGCCATAGTGGGTCACCAGGTCCTGATTATTCATGAAGAAAACGATGCGATCATGCTGCGTGTCATAATTGGCGAAGGTTACAAGAATCAGCCAGAAGCCCGTGGCTTTACTGAGGGAACGGTCATAGATATAGGCGTTCCCATTGGATAATTTTACAATCTGGCTGGGTGGGCCGAATAGCCTCATCACGTCCGCAGCAGTGGTCTTGCCGGGTGTTACCTGCGTCAGGGATTTTTCCTCAATAGGCCGAAAATCCTTGCCTCTGCCGATGACGGCGCACCCCGATACCATGATGAGCGCCAGCAATAAACTCATTGTGAACGAGAAACGTCTCATAAATGCTCTCCTTTTCATGATCATTGGTACAGCAGCATAGAGAAAAAATTGATTCATACCATCCATGTCAGGGAATTCTGCCCTCCTGTCGAAGCTTTAAAAGCACGGCTTGAATGGCAGGCACCGCTGCCAAAGTGGCCTTTTCACCTTCCAGGATAGCCTCATGTTTCTTCGTGAAGTCACTGGAGCCGATATGACCCACATTCGGTTTTATGACCACATCCGCCCTGGGAATCTGTAATTGGGATATTTTTGCATACATGATATCAACAGACTTGAGGATCGTATCAATCGTCCCCTCAGGAAGCGTCATGTCCCGGCTGCCGGAAATATCCACCGCAATGACCACATCGGCGCCGTATCGCCGGGCGACGTCTGAAGCGACGGGGTTAACCAGGCCGCCGTCTACATAGGTTTTTCCCGAGATTTTAGCCGGTTTAAAAACACCCGGAATGGAACAGCTTGCCCGTACGGCCATCCCCGCATTACCTGTGCCGAAGACCATTTCTTCGCCTGTTTGAATGTTCGTGGTCACGGCGTGAAAGGCGATGCGGAATTTTTCAATCGGCGTGTTGCGCACCATCCTGTTTACATAATTTTCAAGCTTTTCCCCTTTCACAAAACCATTATCAGGGATGGTCAGGTCAATCAAGTCGTCCCTTTCCATGGCAAGAGCCAGGGTTTGCAGCTTGAAGGCATCATAGCCATAGGCGTAGAGGCTGCCTACAAAACTGCCCACACTGGTGCCCACGATCATATGAACCGGTATGTTCTGAGCTTCAAGGACCTTTAAAACACCCACATGGGCAAAGCCCTTGGCGGCTCCGGCCCCCAGCACGACGGCCACTCTTGCAGGATGCAGGGGGGTGGGAATGGCTTTGGGGGTGCAGGCGATCAGACCGGACAGAAGCGTCACGGTCAGGAGAATCAATATTTTATGATTATTTGATTTTGTCATTGTCAGGTGATCCCACTGAAAAGCGTGCTTTCCCTATACCATGATTAGAAAGATTGTCAACTTTTTCGGCCCCCACCCGATTTCGATCCAGGCTTGATCAACATGACGTGATGACGCCGAAACAGGAATCTAAAGGATCGCCAGGCGATAGGACTTGATCCGCAAGGTGGGATGGTAGGATTTCTTGGATTGGGCCAGTTCAGCGATGTTCATGTCGCTTTCCTTGTTGATGAATTCATATTCTGAAAAGAGTCTTTTGGCGCATTCATTATCCAGAAATTGATAAAGACCGCGTATATCTGAAAATGCTTTCTCGAAATTAAGGACCCCCATTTTTTCATTCAGGTGGGACATGATTGCAAAGGCGCTGATCTCCCCATCGATGCGCACAACGATGCCTCTACTTTCAAGGATGTCCATATGGGTCAGGGTTGTAATGAGAGCACGCCTTTCACAGGCCAGGCCCTCATCATGCTCAAGATCGCATTGGCGCTGCCGACACCATTGGTCGAGAAATGCCAGACAGGCGTCGGTATCGACAGACTTCAGATCCTCTACCATAACATGGCCGTTCTGATCATAGTCCCTTGCAAACTGATGAATCAGATTTCTTTTCTTGGCATAGCGGTTTCCCTTGAGTTGAATGAGGTCTTCGCTCCGGTACACATAGTCCTCAAATTCAGGCTGTTCGGTTATTTTAAACCAGCGTTCCGTTTTCTGCCGACCGATCGCCTCAAGATAGTCTCCGGGAACAAAGCAGTAATGCATAAATCCATGATCAATGGCCAGATCATGAAGCTGTTCCGGGGTAAAAACGCCGGTGTCGGATATGGGCAGGATCAGCCATCGATCTTCCGGTTTGAGGGTGGATTCGTTACCGATCAGCAGGCGATTGCCCTCCAGGGTATAATAGGTTTTAATGAGACCGTTGTTCCAGGCGATCAGTGACAAGAGCGAATAAAGACTCAGATTATAGGGCTGTTTTTTAAAGTAATT
>JAPLJM010000008.1 GCA_026388595.1 Deltaproteobacteria bacterium | reverse complement strand
GGAGGCCCTGGAGAAATTCGGTCTTCAGGAAGGTCGGATAACGGTGGGGCTGCTGCCCGGCAGCCGAAAAACGGAGGTCGCCAGACTGCTGCCCGTCATGATAAAAGCAGCGGAAATCCTGGTCCATAAATTGCCGGGGCTGCAGTTTGTCTTGCCCCTGGCGGATACTTTGGATCAGGCCGCAGTTGACAATATCCTGAAACAGTCCTTCGTTCCCGTCCAGATCGTTCACCATGACATGCTCGATGCGATTCATGTTTCGGACATCGTGATTGTCGCTTCCGGCACGGCCACCCTGGAAACGGCACTTCTGGGCAAACCCATGGTCATTGTTTACAAGGTCTCTCCGCTGTCCTATTATATCGGGAAAAAGATTATTACCGTCAAGCATATCGGCCTTGCCAACATTATTGCCGGCAAGACCATTGTCCCGGAGCTGATCCAGGATGAGGCCAATCCCGAACGTATCGCCGCAGAAGTGACCGGCATTCTGAACGACAAAACCAGAATGGATGAAATAAAAACGGAGTTAAACAAAATCACGGAAACCCTGGGTCAACCCGGCGCCGCTGAACGCACGGCGAGACTGGCCTATGATATGCTCTGAAACCAATATATGAATAAGGACGGTCCCAATTGGATATCTTCAAACGTCTGATCACTATGGCAAGTTCCCATCTGCCTAAATTCATGCTGGCGCTGTTCTGCATGCTTGTGGTGGGAACGACAACAGCCGCCCTGGCCTTTTTGATCAAACCGGCCATGGATGATATTTTTCTGAATAAGGATGCCATGACGCTCAAGTGGCTTCCTGTCGCCGTTATCGTCATTTACATGCTCAAAGGGATCTGCAGCTACTCACAGACGGTCTTGATGAATTTTATTGGCCTGCGGATCGTCGCTGATCTGCGGAACCGGCTCTATCAGCAGATTCAGAAGCAGTCGCTGACCTTCTTTACGAAAAATCCGACCGGTATTTTGATGTCCCGCATCACCAACGACGTGGGATTCATGCAGGCAGCCGTTTCGGAAGCGGTAACCAGCCTGTTGAAAGACTCTTTCATGCTCCTTGGTCTGGTGTTTGTCATCTTCTACCGGGACTGGCAGCTGGCCATCATTGCTATGTTCGTATTTCCATTGGCTATTTATCCTATTGCCAAGTTTGGCTCCCGGCTGAGACACTTTGCCACCCGTACCCAGGTGACGATGGGGTCGCTGAGCACGCTGCTCCAGGAAACGATTTCCGGCACACGGATCGTAAAGGCCTTTGGCATGGAGGATTACGAAAATGGAAGGTTTGCACAGGAAAACGAGCGCCTCTTCAAATTGAACATGAAGTCCATTTCCATCATTGGCGTCTCCAGTCCCTTTATGGAGTTTCTCGGGGGGCTTGGCATCGCCGCCATTGTTTATTACGGGGGTTATCAGGTCATCCAGGGCCACTCCACACCAGGAACTTTCTTTTCCTTTCTGGCCGCCCTCATCATGCTCTATGAGCCGGTCAAGCGCCTCACCAATGTCAATAACACCATTCAGCAGGGAATCGCCGCCGCCCAGCGCGTTTTCCATATTCTGGATACCATCCCCGACATCCGTAATGCCCCTCAGGCCATCGCTTTGCCGAAAATATCAAACCATATTGACATCCGGGATGTGACGTTCAGCTATGAAGAAGATCCGGTGCTAAAACATGTCAATCTGAAGATCCGGGCAGGTGAAGTGATTGCCTTCGTCGGGATGAGTGGGGGCGGCAAGACGACGCTGGTTAATCTGATCCCAAGATTTTATGACGTGAATGAAGGCCAGATTCTGATTGACGGTCAGGATGTCCGCAATGTGACCATGGAGTCCCTGCGCGGTCAGATCGGCATCGTCACACAGCAGACCATCCTGTTTAACGATACGGTGAGAAACAATATCGCCTATGGCGACATTGACAAATCGGA
>JAPLJM010000068.1 GCA_026388595.1 Deltaproteobacteria bacterium | reverse complement strand
GGCTCATTCACCTCCCTTCTGGTTCTGGTCTTCATCGGGCAGTTTTGGCCCGTGAATGATATAATGCAGGAACGAACCGGCAATGACGCCGCCGGCAGCCAGAAGACTGAGAGGCTTGAGCAGGTCTTTCCAGACAATGGTGGCAAGGGGCACCGCCGGTTTCAGCGGCAGTTTATCGTAAACAGCCGGTTTTTCCGGGAGGACATAAAGGACGTGGGTGCCGTCTACAAATTTATCGCCATACACGCTGGCATCGCCTTCCAGTTCCTTGGCCCGTTTATTAGCCAGCTTCAGCATATCCGCCTTGTCGCCGAACTTCAGAGCGCCCGTCGGACAGGCCTTGACGCAGGCCGGCTCCAGAGCTGCCTCGATTCGGGTCAGACATAGATCGCATTTATAAATCTTGTCCGTGACCTGATCATACCGGGGAATGTCAAAGGGACAGGCCGTGACGCACTCCTTGCAGCCGATACACAGGCTGTTGGTGACCGCGACGGTTCCGTAGTCGGTGTGATGGAGCGCCCCGCTGGGGCATACCTTGACACAGGCCGCATCGGTGCAATGCATGCAGCCGTCTTTCCGGAACAGCCATTTCACGCTGTCCTTGGTTGCGATTTCCTGGAACCGGATCAGGGTCCAGGTATTAGACTGAAGATCCGGTGGATTCTGGTAGGTTCCACGGTTCTCCGTCTGCTTTGCCGGCTGCTGGTTCCACTGTTTGCAGGCCAGTTGGCAGGCCCGGCATCCCGTACATTTCGAAAGGTCAATTAATTTTGTTTTTTCAGCCATTATCAGTCACCCCCTTACTTCTTGACCACATTTACCATGAACGCCTTGCTTTCAGGGATCATGGTATTTGCGTCACCGATGGTCGACGTCAGCAGGTTGGCCGCATCGCCGTAGGTAAAGACCTCCGCCTTCTTGTCACCCGGGTTATATTTCCGGTCCTTGGTGGTAATCCACCCGAAATGCCAGGGGATGCCCACCTCATGGATGGTGTTGCCATCGATGTTGAAGGGTTTGAAGCGGGGCGTCACAATCGCCGTGCATTCCACTTTGCCGCGCGGCGATTCCACGAACACTTTGTCGCCGTTTTTGATGCCCTTTTCCTTGGACAGCTCGACGCTGATCTCCACGAACATGCCGGGCTGCATTTCCGCCAGCCACGGGCACCATCGTGTCAGCACGCCCGTCTGCCAGTGTTCGCTGACCCGGTAGGTGCTGCAGATAAAGGGGAACCGGGGATCGCAGCTCGAAACGCCGGAGTACTGATCCATATCGGAGCCCACGCCGGCTTTGTCGAAGCGCTTGATCGCCGGGTTGTTCTTCTGGGGCGACATCAGGTTCTTTTCCACCGGGCACTCCAGGGGTTCGTAGTGCTCGGGGAAGGGACCATCCGCCAGACCGGGACCGAAAAGGCTGGCCACGCCGTCGGACTTCATGATGAAGGGTGGCCTTCCCGAACCGGGATCGCCGACGCCGTCAGGCACGTCGCCCACCCATTTTTCACCGTTCCAGGAAATAACAGCCCGCTTGGGATCCCAGGGCTTGCCGTTCGTATCCACGGAGGC
>JAPLJM010000202.1 GCA_026388595.1 Deltaproteobacteria bacterium | reverse complement strand
TGTCTGGCTGGGCGCCTCAAAATACTTTCAGAAAGGGACGCTGTTCGTGACCTATTTCGACGAGTCGGTTCAGGGACTTTCGGTGGATTCCAATGTTAAATACCGCGGTGTCAATGCGGGAACGGTCAGATCCATCCAGGTTGCCCCGGATCAAAGATTGGTTGAAGTGGTGATGAAAATCTTCATGGAAGGCGGCGATGAAAAAAACCTTACCGCCAAGTTGAAGTCAGCGGGTCTTACCGGCATCGTTTATATTGAATTGGACCGGGCGGACGAGGAAGAGGCTCCCCTGTCGCCAAAAATCGACTTTCGCACGCAATATCCGGTCATCCCCTCGCGGCCCTCGGATTCGAAGTATATCCTTTCCATGGTGGATAACATTATCTCGGAACTGAATAAAATGGACATCAAAGGCATCTTCCAGGAGCTCCGGGGCATCGTCGGCGGGATGGACCGCTACGTCAATGGTCCAAAAATAAAAAGTATTGTCGACAATCTGGAATCCACGACGGCCCACATGGACCATGCCGTTCAGCAGATAGACAAAGTGATCGCAGAGGGGAAGCTGGGAGACCTCCTGAAAGAGACCAAGGGAACCATTGCGGATACCCGCGCCCTGATCGGCAAAATCAGAGCAGACCTCGACCAAATGAAACTGGCGGATACCGCGGGACAGGCGAAACAGATTGTGGCCGGGGTTGATAAAAGCGTCAAGGAGATTACTCATGATCTGAGGAATACCATGGATAATGTGCAACGGGCCTCGGAAAACCTGGATATATTGATGGATAAACTGAGGGACGATCCGTCGGATCTGCTGTTTAGCCGACCGCCGCCGGTGTCCCCGAGGGAGCGATAGCATCATTGATTAAAGTCTTTGTTATAGAAATGTTTCAGGGGGGATGAAGTTATGACAACACTGATGAAATATTTGTTCATGGTCGGGATTGCCTGCGGTCTGATGGCCTGTACGTTTGGCGGGAAGCCTTCCGTTATGGTCGAGCAATATGCCCTGGAATATCCGTCACCGTCCATACAAAACATCGTCCGGATCGATCAAGTCATCCGGATCGAGCGGTTCTCGGTTGCTAAGATCTTCAATAATGTCAATATGATATACAGGCAGAAGCCCCACAGCTACAACGATTATGAGTATCATCGCTGGTATCATCGCTGGCGGGCAAACCCCGGTGATATGGTGGGCGACGGGTTGTTGCGTGATCTGCGGGCGACGGGAATCTTCAAATCGGTTTTTTCCTATCGGGATATGGAGAATCCCGACCTGCTTCTGAAAGGCGGTGTTGGTGAATTCTATGAGAGCGATGAGAAGGAGGGCAGAAAAGCAATGCTGTCGGTCAACATCACACTGATGGACAGGACGCAGAAAGCATTGGCAAAGCAGATCATCTTCCAGAAGAATTACCGTTATGAAGAACCCATCCCGGAGGAGACAGTACAGAGCTTTGCCCAAGGGATGAGCAGGGCCGTGGAAAAGCTATCCGGACAGGTCATGGCGGATGTTTACGAGGCCGTAAAAAACAGAAAATAATAAACATTGGAGGTGCAGGATGAAGGTTGTTGCGTTAAACGGCAGTGCCCGCAAAGACGGGAATACGGCAATGTTGATCAATGTCGTTTTTGATGAGTTGAAGAAGGAGGGAATCGAAACGGAACTGATCCAGATGGCCGGAAAGCCGGTTCAGGGATGCATCGCCTGTTACAAATGCTTTAAGAATCTGAACAAGCGCTGTTCCGTGGAGAAAGATACGCTCAATGAAATCATCGCCAAAATGGAGCCGGCCGAAGGCATCCTGCTCGGATCCCCAACTTATTTTTCCGATGTCTCTTCGGGGATGCGGGCGTTTATTGAACGATGCGGCTTTGTCGCCCGCGCCAACAATTACATGTTCAAGGGGAAAGTGGGGGCGGCCGTGGTGGCGGTGCGTCGCGCCGGCGGCATTCCCGCCTTCAGCTCCATGAATCTTTTTCTCCATTATATGCAAATGTTTATGCCGGGCGCCAGTTACTGGAGCATCGGCGTGGGCAGGGATCCGGGGGACGTCCTCAAAGACGACGAAGGCATCCAGACCATGAAAACGCTGGGTCAGAACATGGCCTGGCTGCTTAAGAAACTTCACACGTCATAAAAAATTGCCGACCTCGCTGCCCCGGCGAAAGCCGGGGCAGCGAGGTCCTTCCGGTCATTAGCTACACCTAATCAGCACTCTTAAAGATCGCGAGACAATACGTATATTTTATTGTAGTCAACAAATGAAGGAATTGGGTTTCTGTAGCAGCTTTCAATCGGTACT
>JAPLJM010000044.1 GCA_026388595.1 Deltaproteobacteria bacterium | reverse complement strand
CCTTTTCTGATCTTCACCTTCCGATTTTGGGGGAGAACCTGATAGAGAATAAAGCGGTCTGTTTCCGCTGTTTTGATATAGCCGCCGTCGTCAAAGTGGAATCCGTAATCCTGTTTGATCGCCCGGATGGCCTGCGGGTATTCGTTCACCAGCAGATCCAGTTGTCGCGCCTGCCTGGCGGTAAACTCCTTGAGGTTGAACCCCTCCCGGTCAAAAAAGGTATTCGTCAGGGCCTGCAAGGCTTTGGTGCTTTCCTTGAGGCTGTAGTCGTTCATACTTTTGAGCGAACCGCTGAGGCCTTTTTCAGCCACCTGGCGATTGAATTGCATCAATTCCAGATAATCCAGCATGGTTTCCAGCGGAGAGGTTTCCACCAGTTTCTTCTTTTCCAGGGCGGTGAAAGAGGTTACTGCCGTCCAGTAGGGAAACATGAAATCA
This sequence comes from Deltaproteobacteria bacterium, assembly GCA_026388595.1. Classification (GTDB taxonomy): domain Bacteria; phylum Desulfobacterota; class Syntrophia; order Syntrophales; family Fen-1087; genus JAPLJM01. The sequence goes on along the minus strand of JAPLJM010000044.1, from coordinate 10,494 downwards.
TGCAGATAGCCCAGAATTCCCAGCCAGAACAACTGGCCGGCTTTCATGGAATCCAGTCCTGTCTCCACGTTGTTTTCCTGGCTGGTCTTTCCAAGATCAATGAAGGACGATAGGGAACGCCAGCATGGATAGATCGCATCATTCAGATGGGCGGGCAGATTCAACCAGTAATGCTGATTCGTCTTCAGGGTCTCAAAAGTGGCCTCCATCAAATTGGTATTGACTTCGGCCACTTTTTCACGACAGTCAGACACAATGTCATAAGAGCGGTTATGGATATAGGGAATGATCATAAATCGTCTCCAGAAAGCATTATGACAGCCTTAGGCATTCTTCGTCTTGTCATAACCTGCGAAGAAATTTTCTACCTTTTTATAGTTTTCGTCCACGGCGGTCTTAAAATCTTCACGACCTTTCTTATAGGCCTTGAGCCAGTCGCCGATCGCCTTTTTACCCTCTGCGGGCAGCAAGGGCGCCTGATCCAGATACATGCCCATCATCTTTTCCGTCTGCTCCTGCAGAACGGTCATGGCGTTAAACGTGTTGTCGAAAGCGGTCTTGTTGAATTGAATCATCTGTTTTGCAATCTGTTTCGGGTCCATTTTGTTTCTCCTTTCTTTCGTTTGATGGATCTCAGGGTTAATTCCCCGGATTTTACGATCATAACCGGTCTATTTGCCGGCCTTTGTTTTTTCCGCTGTTTTTTCCGCCTTATCCGCGTTCAGAAAATATTCTTCAACTTTTTTGTAGCTTTCATTGACACTGGTTTTGTAGCCGTCGCGGCCCCGCTTGTAGGTCTTAAGCCACTCGCCCACAGCGGCCTTGCCCTCTTTGGGGAACCAAGGCGCCTGTTCCAGGAAAAGACCAACCATCTTCTCCGTCTGCTCCTGCAGAATGGTCATGGCGTTGAAGGTGTTGTCAAATGTGGTCTTGTGAAACTCGACCATCTGTTTCGTCATCTTTGCTTGATCCATTATCGCTTACCTCCTCGTATTTTTTTGTTGAGGTAAATATAATGACGGCCTTCCGTTTGTCAAGCATTTTTTTGCATTGCAACAATTTTTCATTTTTGCCGTCAGTATTGTTGACCACGCCATCATATATTATTTCTGAATAATATTATATAATTAATAAACGATACGGTCTGCCGATCCATTCCCGTTTTTCAAGACCTGAAAATATTTGTTGCAATACAAACACTCATCGCGTATATAAAAACTGAAAGGTTAATCTCAATGAACGAAATACTGCTTCTAAAAAAATATTCAAACAGACGACTGTATGACACCGAGAAGAGCGCTTATGTCACTCTCGACCATGTCATGCAGGCCATTCGTCAGGGAAGGCGCGTGGCGGTGGTGGACGCAAAATCCGGGGAGGATGTGACCGCCTTTATCCTGACCCAGATCGTTCTTGAAGAATCACGAAAAAAAAACAGCCTGTTGCCGGTTCCTTTGCTCCATCTTATTATACAATACGGTGAAAATATTCTCAGTGAATTTTTTGAAAAATATCTCGAGCAAACCATAAAGAACTATCTGTCCTATAAAGCCACGGCAGATGATCAGTACCGAAAATGGCTTGATCTCGGAATGGATCTCTCCACGCTGACAAAGCAATCCATGTCGGCGCTGCCGGCCTTTCGGCCCCTTTTTGATCTTATCCGTAATCCGGACCAGTCACCGCTCAAAGACAAACAGTGATCAACCCGTAAAAAAGTCATTCGACCCTTAAAATAGGGATGGCTTCGGCAAAAGTAAAATCTTGACATTATCCCGTGCTTCCCTTATGGAGGGGCCATGGACGGTATCTTTTCAAAAAAAGTGGTCATTCATTATACGGCTGAGAATGTGGAACAGCCCATTATCTGCCAGCTCGTCAAAGAGTACGACCTTGTCTTTAATATTCTGAAGGCCCGTATTTTCCCCCGTCGGGAAGGGGTCATTGTCCTGGAGTTGAGCGGCCTTAAGAAAAACTTTGATAAAGGCATTCGATTTTTGAAGGAAAAAGGCCTCAAGGTTGAACCGCTTTCCAAGAGCGTGAATCAGAACATTGACAAATGCGTCCACTGCGGCGCCTGCACGGCATTCTGCCCCACAGACGCCCTGGCCTTCGATATGCAAACCACAAAGGTGGTATTCGATCCGGAAAAATGCAACGGTTGCGAACTTTGTGTCTCTGCCTGTCCTGTCCGGGCCATGGAAGTCAATCTTTTTTAAAATCAAGCCGAAGACGGGTTCGGGATAACAGCGCAACAGGAAAAGTCCTGCCCTATTTTGAGCCCCTCTGTTCCTGATCCGTTTTCTTTTCCTTGCCGATCGAGAGGTTGTCCATCCCCTCGGTTAATTTTTTACCCTTCTCGGCGATCGCCTTGCCTTTAACATAAACTTCTTTGCCTTTGTCAACGGCTTTAACGGTCTGGGTTTTGGCTTTTTCCAGGGTTTCCATCATATTCTGGGGCATTTTTTCGGGGTCTTTGAAATAAAGATAACCGCCGATGGCAAGGAGGATCAGGAAAAACAGCAGGGCCAATTTAAGGAGTTGCTTAAAGAGGAAATAAACGATGAGCAGGCCGACAAAAATAACAATAATCACCATCATGGGATGACCCGACAGATTCTGCATGATGTAGTCCACTGCGGCCGACCTCCGATATTCATTTAATCCATTCTACAGTGAAATCTCGGGAATATCAAATGTTTCTTTCACTTGACAAAACCTCGGCGGGTCGTTTAGATACCGGGGGGCTGAGATCCGGTATTTCAGCCCGGGAACGGTCTTTATGGAAGGAATAACCCCTTTGAAAGTTGCCATTGCCACACTTGGATGCAAAGTGAACCAGTATGAATCGGCAGGCATCCTCGAAGCCTTGGAAAAACAAGGATTTGAGGGGGTCTCCTTTGATCAGCCGGCGGACTATTATGTCATCAATACCTGCACCGTGACCGGCCGCTCCGATGTCCAGTCGCGCCAGCTCATCCGGCGGGCTGCCAGAACCAACCCGCTGGCGCATATTATCGTCACCGGCTGTTATGCGAAACTTGCGGCGGATGAACTCAGAAAAATGCCGGGGGTCGCGCTGGTTACAGATCAGAAGATCCTGATTCCAGAAGCCATCGCAGCGGCGGGGCGACTGAATGGATCACTGCCGACGATCCACGCAGATGCCCCCTCAGATATTGCGAGTTTGAACCCGGTGAGGTTCCACGGCCATACCCGGGCTTTTCTCAAAATTCAGGACGGATGCAACAGCCGCTGCCGTTACTGTATCGTCCCCTTCGTACGGGGGCCCAGCCGGAGCGTCCCGGAAAGGGAAGTCATCCAGCGCATTGACGAGCTTCGCCGCGCTGGATTCAGGGAGGTCGTGCTGACAGGGATTCACCTGGGCGCCTATGGTGTGGATCTGACGCCTCCCACGAACCTTGTCGCAATTGTCAAAAACATAAACGACCACCGCACCCTTGAAAGGCTGCGCCTGAGTTCCATAGAGCCCATGGAGATTACAGACCCGCTGATTGCCTTATTTCAGCATTCCGAGATCTTGTGCCGCCACCTCCATATTCCCCTGCAAAGTGGCGATGACGGCATTCTGGACCGCATGGGCCGGCCCTACGATGCCGGATTTTTCGTTCATCTTCTGGAAAAGATCTGGCGGGCCGTTCCGGAGCTGGCCGTCGGCCTCGACGTCATGGTCGGTTTTCCCGGTGAGGACGAGCAGGCCTTTCGGCAGACAGTGAAATTCATTGAGGATTTGCCTGTGGCCTATCTGCATGTCTTTCCCTACTCAGAGCGGCCGGGAACCGCGGCGGCGACCATGTCCGGTAAGGTTTCCGAGGCAGATAAAAAAGAACGGGCAAAGCGAATGAGGGATCTCGGAAAACGAAAACGAGTGGCCTATGCCGAAAAATTCATCGGCAAAAAAATGGCCGTTCTGCTGGAAGGCAAGTCAGACCGGGGAACCGGACTATGGAAGGGATTCTCCGGCAATTATATCCCGGTCCTGGTGACGGATGAGGACATTTCACGGGTCAATCAAATCGTTCAGGTCCTGGCGGATCACTTTCACGAGGGGAAGCTGTATGGAAGGATTATTGATGACTGAAGAAAGAATGACGGCCCTTGACCGGATTCAGGAGATTCTCCGCTATCGTTTCCGGGATGCCGCCCTGCTGGATACCGCCCTGACGCACCGGTCCTATGTCAATGAGAACCCTTCCGAGGCGTGCAACGACAACGAAAGGCTCGAGTTCCTGGGAGACGCCGTTCTTGAACTCTGTATCAGCGATATGCTGATGCAACAATTTCCCTATTACAAAGAGGGCCAACTCTCGCAATTACGCGCTTCCATCGTGAACGAACAGCCGTTGGCAGAGATGGCAAAAACTTTCCATCTCGGGGATTATCTGCTGCTGGGCAAGGGAGAGGAAATCTCCGGCGGGCGAAGCAAGCCGTCCCTGCTGGCCAACACCTTTGAAGCCCTGCTGGCGGCCATCTATCTGGACGGCGGCTTTGAAGAAACGGCGGCGCTGATCGGACGTCTTTTTACGCCGCTCATCGGGGAGGGCTATCGAACTTACCGGGATTATAAAACGACGGTGCAGCAAATCAGCCAGCATGCGTTTAAGGAGACGCCCCGTTACACCCTGATCCATGAGTCCGGGCCGGATCATGATAAAACCTTTGAAGTCCAGATCTCCATTGCCGACCGGATTATGGCAACCGGAACGGGCAAAAACAAGAAGGAAGCGGAACAGCAGGCCGCCGAAAAAGCGATCCAGATCCTGGATAAGCTGCCTCTCTCCGAGCAGGAATGACCATGCCGCTGATCATTCCCATCTTCATCATGCATCAGGGATGCCCGCATCGCTGCAGCTTCTGCAATCAGCAAAAAGCGGCGGGCCCTTACCCGAAAGATATTTCGGAAGCATTCTTCCGGGAGACTGTTCTTGCCCACCTGCGTCACGGCAAGAAAGCGGGCCCGGTGCAGATTGCCTTTTACGGCGGTAATTTTACGGGGATGGCAGCGCCGGATCAGACCCGCCTGCTGGAATATGCGAAACCCTACCTCGAAAATGGATCGGTCGAGGCCGTCCGCATTTCTACAAGGCCCGACTGCATTGATCAGGAGCAACTGGATCGCCTGAAAAAATACGGGGTGCAAATTGTGGAGATCGGCGCCCAATCCCTGGTAGATGATGTCCTGAAACAGGCCAACAGGGGACATGGGGCCAAAGATGTGGACGACGCCGTGCGACTGCTCAAGGCCAACGGGATGCAGATCGGCATCCATCTGATGGCCGGCTTGCCGGGGGATGGTCTTGAGGGTTTTACCCATTCCGTCCGCCATACCATTTCCCTGAAGCCGCACATGGTGCGGATCCATCCCACCCTTGTTTTCGCGGGGACCGCGCTGGCACAGGATTACCGAAACGGAAATTATGAACCGCTCTCGCTGGATGAGGCCGTTTCCATCTGTAAACTGGCATTGCAGCAATTTGTGGCCGCCGAAATTCCCGTCATCCGTATTGGTCTTCAGACGACTCCGGAGATGGAAAGAGAGGGAACCGTCATTGCCGGCCCCTATCACCCGGCCTTCCGGTCCCTTGTCGAATCGTCCCTTTTTTTCGACCGGGCTTCTACCCTGTTGTCCCAGCGGGATTTTCTGGGGAAAACGGTGGTTTTCTCCGTTGCACCCAGGGATGATTCAAGTTTTCGGGGATGGAGGAATGAAAACTTGCGAAACTTACAGAAATCTTTCGGCCTTTCGGGCATTCGGGTCTCTCCCGCGCCGACACACCCCCCGGGGACACTGGACGTTTGCGTCGTGGAATGAAAACGAGGATATATTTATATTGTCGTATTGACGACTTAAGAAATATCTGTATAATCGGACGCCTGTATTCAAGAAGGTCAACAACATTAGGAGACGAAACATTGTTTAAATCAGGATTTATCGGAATCATCGGACGGCCGAACGTGGGGAAATCGACGCTGCTCAATGCCCTCGTGGGCGAGAAGATTGCGATCACGACGAGAAAACCCCAGACCACGCGCAACCGGATCATGGGCATCAAGAACCTGCCCGAGGGACAAATGATCTTTATGGATACCCCGGGTATCCATCAGGCCGGCAGCCCGCTGAACCGCCACATGGTGAACATCGCGACGGATACCTTCAAACAGGCGGATATGCTGCTTTTGCTGGTGGATGCGACTGTCGGCGTTCATCCGGGAGACCCGTTCATTATCGAATCCCTGCGGGAAACCGCTTTGCCGGTCATCCTGGTCATCAACAAGATCGATCTCGTGAAAAAACCGCAGCTTCTGCCCATGATCGATCAGCTCCACCCGCTTCACCCCTTCGCCGCCATTGTGCCTGTGTCGGCCCAGACCGGCGATGGTTTGTTGCGGCTCACCGATGAGATTTTGCAGGCCCTTCCGGAAGGACCCGCCCATTTTCCGGAAGAAACGATGACGGACCGCTCGGAACGGTTTATCGCGGCGGAAATCGTCCGGGAGAAAATTATCATGCTGACCCGGCAGGAAATCCCCTATTCCACGGCAGTGGTCGTGGACGCCTTCAAGGAGGATGAGCAGAAGCAACTGATTCGCATCCAGGCGACGATTAATGTGGAAAAAGAATCGCAGAAAGGGATTCTGATCGGCAAGAAAGGGGCCATGCTGAAGGAAATCGGGACGAAAGCCCGGCTGGACCTGGAACAATTCTTTGCCGCCAGGATTTACCTGGAATTATTTGTCCGGGTCCAGAAGGACTGGACCCAGGATGAGAAAATGCTGAAGCGATTCGGCTATTCCCAAGAGGGAGGGTGAGCATCCGGCGCCGTTATCATCTCCCCTTTTCGAGTTTCCGCAGGGCCTCCTCCATCTTTTTCAACGTTTCCCCATAGGCCCCCCAATTGCCCTGCCGGAGAAATTCCTGGGCCTTCCGGTAATGGGTGAGGGCTTCCATCGCCAGTTGGCGATCCGTCTGCTCTTTTACGGCAGCTGCGGCAGCCGGAGCCGCTGAGAGTTCTTTCTCCCGCATCATTTCACCACCGAAGATCCGTTGCAGCGCCTGTTCCAGGTTTTCCTCCATGGCAATGGCGTTTCCAAAGGCGACAATCACCCGCTTCAGCTCCGGCAACTGTCCTTTTTCCGCCGCCAGATAAAGGGATTGTACGTAGAGTATGGATTTTTCAATGGGAATCGCCAGCAGGCTGCCCCGGATCACCTGGGACCCCCCTTGATTCCAGAGGGAAAGCTGTTTGGAGATTTCCGTGTCCTGATCAATCCGGGCCTCGATCTGCCTCGGACCGTAAACAAGTTTCTGCTTGGGGAAATTATAGACGATCACCTTCCCGTAGTTCGGCGCATCGCAGCGGGCGGCCATCCAGGCGGACATATTGTCCTTGTTCTTCGGCGTGAAAGGCAGCAACAGGATAAATTCCTCCTGCTTCTCACTGGGCAGACGCATGATCGTGTAGTAGGGCTCCATTTCCTGATCGGCCCCCTTCATGTCCTTCCGGGGAATCGCCCAGAGGTCTTCCTTGTTGTAAAAGACCTGGGGGTCCTGCATGTGATAGGCGCGGTACATGCGGGCCTGGATGGAGAGCATGCCCGGCGGATAGCGGACGTGCTGCTGCAGCTCCGGGGGCATGTCCGACAACTTCTTGAAAACGCCAGGGAAAATCTTAGCGTAGGTTTTCAGGATGGGATCATCGGCGTCGCTGGCATAGAAGGCCACAGAGCCGTCATAGGCGTCCACGACCGCCTTGATGGAGTTTCGGATATAATTGCCCAGCCTCGGCGTCGGCTCCGAGTAGGGAAAGCGGTCCGTCACGGTATAGCCGTCCACATACCACAGCAGGCGCCCCTCGGGAGAAATCACCAGATAGGGATCGGTGTCGAAGCGGGCAAAGGGGGCAATGCGGGAAACGCGCTCCTTGATGTTGCGGTAGTACATGACGCGGCTGTCGGACGTGATGTCATCGGACAGGAGAATGGTGAAGGCGCCGAAACGGACCGCATAGAGAATTTTTCGGAAAAAGGACAGCGGTACGCCGCCTTTGCCCTCATAGCGAGAATAGACGTTCTTGTCGCCCACGGGATAATCGAACTCGGGACGCTTCGTTTTGACGAAGACGTACTCGTTGGACTGCTCGCCGAAATAGATTTCCGGCCGGGTAATCTTGATGCTGGTGGAAGCCACCGGCGGAATATCCTTGATGAAAAACTCCGGCAGGCCCTCGCGGGTGATGCGGTTCACCGGCCCCATAACGGCGCCGTAGCCATGGGTATAGGTCAGGTGCTCATTCACCCAGGTGCGGGAGGGCAGGGCGGCATAAGAGAGCTCGCGGGGTGAGAGCATCACCTGGCGGTATTCGCCGTTAATTTTATAGCGGTCATTATCCACATCGATGAATTTGTAGTAGGTGCGGATCTCCTGGAGCTGCGCAAACGTGAGGAGCAGCGGGGCGTGATTCCAGAGCCGGATGTTTTTCACCGTCAGATCGTTGCGTCGCAGATCTTCTTTCGTCAAGTTCTCTTCGGCCGGGAAAACGCGGTCTTCGATATTCTGAAGTCCATAAGCGAGGCGGGTGTATTTGATGTTCTGCTCCAGGTAAGGCTTTTCCAGCACCATTTCATTGGGAATGACCTTGAATTTCTGGACAAAGGCGGGATAGAACTCCCGGCCCACGATCAGCACGGCCAGAAAGGCCAGGATCACAAAGGCGGGAATCCGCCAGTCCCGCCGGAAAATAAAATAAACCAGCGAGGCGCCGGCAAGCGGACAGAGGACCATGAGCAGCCGGAGGACCCACAGTTGTGTCGTTGCGTCCGTATAGCCGGGCCCGAAAACAACACCCCGTTTCACATAGAGGAGCGCGTTGAGGTCCAGCCAGAATCCCAGGGCGGCCAGAAAGAAGAGGGCCGCCGCCAGGGCGAGCAGGTGCGCCCGCGCCGCCGGGGCCAGTTGCAGACTTCTCGGCGGGATGAAAAGCAGCGACCGGCGGAGAAGATAGATAAACGCCGTCCCCAGGGCGGCCATCACCAGCACGGTCATCAGCCAGCCATAGATGTGCTGTAAAAAAGGCAACTGAAAAACATAAAATCCGATGTCCCTTCCGAACAGTGGATCAGAGACGCCGAAGGGGGTGGCGTTGAAGAAACGCAGGAGATTTTCCCACTGGCTTGTGGCCTGCAGGGCCGCAAAAAGACTGAAGACCGCAGAACCGCTCAGGATTAGCCATTTCAGCGTAACCGTATCGACGCCCCAGGGGGGAAAGAGGATGGCGCCCTCCCGGTGCACGAGCTGAATCCGATCCGACAGGCGGCTGGCCAGAAAGAGGTTGATATAAACAATGATAAAGAAAGCAACACCGAACACGACGGCCGCGGCAAGCTGGGCCAGCAGGGTCACGGTAAATATCTTCTCATAGCCTACTTCCTGAAACCAGAACCAGTCGGTGATCACGCCGGTCATCCGCCAGATAAGCAGGACAACAACAAAGAGAACGACAGCAAGGACGACGCCTTTGCCTCCCTGATGGGGCTGGCGCGGTTGTCCTATGTTTCTGAAGAGGGTTCTTAAGTCCATGCTTTCTCCCTTTTTTTAGTAAGCTGAGTCCTTTGAAAAATGGCTTCTCCGCTGCTCAAAAATCTTTTTCGCTTCAGATCTACTCGTACCACATTATGATTAAAAACAAGATGTTAACTTCAGCACTGGAAAAGCGAAAAACATTTGATTCGCCGCTTGCGAACCATTTTTCTCCGGTTACGCAAGACCCTTGGACTATAGGGGTTCCCGGAAGGCGTGTCAAGAGAAATGGCCGTCACGTTGCCTATCTTTCCTTGACACTCAAAGATCTTTCCCGTAGACTTCAAGTGCAAAAAAGTTTATCAAGAATATAGAGTTATGTGATTGTGTCCCACCTTTATTGATCAGGAGGAGCCATGAAACTCGCAGAGAATGAAAAACGAGCATTAGATGTGCTGCGCGAGGTTTTATTTAATCGTTATCCGGTTATTGATTTCCGCCTTTTCGGATCGAAGGCGAGGAATGAAGGAAGGCACGATTCCGACTTGGACGTCATGATCGAAATTCCCGAATATGACCAGGCGATGGTTGCAGAAATAGACAATATCATCTTTCAGTTAAATCTCGAACACGATGTCTTTATTTCCGCCCTGTACTTCGGCAAAGATGAACTGGAAGAAGGCCCGTTGTCCGAAACGCCGATCTATAAAGTTATCCAGCGCGAGGGAGTTCCCTTATGAGTTCAGATGAGAAACAAATGTCCCTCAGAGCAGGTGGAACCACATCTTGGCGAGGCAAAAGAGTTTATAAATGCCATCAGGGCTTATCTGAATGATAACGGCAAAGTCTGACCGATCAGGGAGCAGTCTTGGAGTAATTATTCGTTAGGCTAAAAAGATCTTTGAGCATTTCAAAACATATTTGCGGTTTCATGGAATAAGCCATGCTGGTGGCTA
>JAPLJM010000306.1 GCA_026388595.1 Deltaproteobacteria bacterium | reverse complement strand
AGGACGGCCTTCCTTTCAAAAAGGCGGTTCTGGCCACTGCCCATAAACTTCTGAGGACCATTTATGCAATGCTCACGCAAAGGACAGCTTTTAGCTATGTGGCGAACTCATGATAGTTGACTGTAGTCTGTAAAATATCAGTCTTAGCCAAGATGCAGGCTTTCAATTCGTAGTCATTGATGTTATTCCCTCGATAATTATGATATGGATATAGCAATATGATGTCCGGTTGGTGCGGGTGACAAAAAGATCCTTTAACCAAATGACGGGAAAGATGAATACAGCAAATAAAAGCTTATTGATCGGCATCGATGGGCGACCCTGGGGGCGGTAACGGCAAGCGGTTTCGCCCTGAACATGGCGGTGCCTGGATCTTCCGTTGCCGGATCAGTTGAAACAATAAAATTTTTCTTTGGAGGCTTATGATGGAAAAAGATGAGAAAAAAGAGATGAGAAACGATGAGGCAAAGGGTGTAAATAGGCGTTCATTTTTAAAGGGTGCAGCGGCCCTGGGGGCGGTAACGGCAGGCGGTTTCGCCCTGAACATGGCGCTTCCGGGATCAGCGGAGGCGGTCAAGCATCCCCTGCCCAAGAAATGGGACGAGACCATCGATGTGGTTGTCATTGGCTCCGGCTTTGCCGGGTGGGCCGCTGGCGCAGAGGCGGCGAACGGGGGGTCGAAGGTGATCATCCTAGAGAAGATGCCCACTTACGGCGGCAACTCCATCATCAACGGTGGGATCATGAACTCCTGGGACGACAAGTTCCACTATCGCCAGAAGCTCGACCTGGGCGACGACAGTGCAGCGCTCCACACGCAGGACACCCTCAAGGGGGGCGACAACTACAACATCCCGGCGCTGGCCAAGGCCATGGCGGAAGGTGCCACCGATGCCCTGAACTGGATGATCGACAAAGGCGGCGCGGAGATTCGCCCGACGGTGCTCCGCGGTGGCGGCCACTCGGCATACCGCTGCCACGCTTCCGGCTCCGGTAAGGTGTACGTCGACGCCCTCAAGCGGATCGCCGAGAAGAAAGGCGCTAAAATCCGCCTCAACACGGCCGTAACCTGGATATGGAGGGCGGACGCCGACCCGAAGAGCCCCGTCCTGGGCGTTGAGGTCAAGTCGGGCCGGAAGGTTTCCAACATTAAGGTCAGCAAGGCGCTGATCCTCGCCTCCGGCGGTTTCGGCCGCGACGTCAAGATGCGCGGAGACCATTACCCCTACCTGGCCGCCGATACATGGAACTGCACCAACCAGCCGGGCGCCACAGGCGAGGTGATCCGTTACGCCCAGGCCGTCGGTGCCGACACGCTGCAGATGAACTTCATCCAACTGTATCCTTACGCGGAACCAGAGACGGGCCTCCTCGATTCTCCGGCCCTCTATCCCTTCAACGGCCCCGGCAACGGGATCGTCTACGTAACCAAGCAGGGGAAGCGCTTCATAAGCGAACTTGCGCGGCGCGACCATGTGGCCTTCGCCCAGATCGCCCTCGGTCCCCAAGGGAAGCCGACCTACACGATTTTCAGTGATGAAATGTTGTTGAAAATGGGCGGCTCGAGGGAAGAGTTGGAGGCGGGGCTGAAGAAAGGACGTTTCATTGTTGCCGATTCCATTGCAGAGCTGGCCGGAAAGATCGGCCTACCCAAGGACGCGCTCGTCGACACAATCGAGAAGCACAACAAGTACCTGACCGAAGGTAAGGACCCCGAATTCAACAAGCCGATCACCAAGGCCATGACCCCGATGACGAAGGGGCCTTTTTACGTCGTCCCCCAGTGGCCCGCGATCCATCACTGCATGGGCGGCCTACGGATCAACGAAAAGGCTCAGGTTGTCGACGTCTTCGGGGAAGTGATCCCGAAGCTTTATGCCGCTGGCGAGGCGGCGGGCGGCGTTCACGGTTCGAACCGGTTGGGGGGTAATGCGACCACGGACTGCGTCGTCTTCGGTCGCGTTGCGGGAACCAATGCGGCGAAGGGAAAAGCCTGATAACGATCAAAGGGGGTCCATGAAGATTTATGGCCCCCCTTTTTTCAAATGAGGAAGCCCGGTGATGAAGAAGCTCTGGTTGTCGGTGTTTGCCATGTTCGTGCTGGGAGCCTTTTGTCATTTCGACGGTTGGTCGTTTGCTCAGAACCATATTGCTTTCCGTGAGTGGACATTGCGCCCGGAATAATCAATACACAAGTTTTGCGATCATCGCCGTTATCAGTGGCATTTTTGTCATAATTGCCTATTTCTATCGAGATAAATGGCTGGAGATGTTGAAAAAAAGGAAACACTCAAAAACACTTAAAAATCTTACCCCGAACACTTCTAACCCTTCCTGCAGCTAAGCATCCTGTACATTTGATATGGCATCATCATTTAAATCGAGAATGAATGACGATCACCCTTATTGGTGACTATCGTGAAGATTTCACTCCGATTCTACCACCGAAATTGTTTTGAGCTACTTAATTATTCTTCAATTATTTTATAATATATGTACAAATCACTCTCAATTTGATAGATATGCACATCAATCAGCGAGGTTTTTACCATGAGGGAACTGAATACTTTTTTCCAAGATATTTCCATACGCCGGCGTGTCGTCATCACGGTCGGAATATTCTCTGTCCTCATCATCGTTACAGGTCTGTATGGACTGCTTGCCATTATCGAGACAAATCATCGTCTTCACAAAAGCATCCTTGAGGGGCAGATAATGATAAA
>JAPLJM010000277.1 GCA_026388595.1 Deltaproteobacteria bacterium | reverse complement strand
CCGCAAAAGCGATGTATTCCTCCTGTTGCCGGTTCATGGCGGAAAGGGCCCGGATATCGAAAGCGGCCAGCTTACAGCGGGTGAAATAGTCATCCACCTTTTCCCGGACAGCCTTGAAAGCTGCGGAGGCATCGGCCATGGCATCGCCCAGCGGGAGGATAACGGCGGCATCCTTTTCCGTTTCCTTCCACCAGTCCGAATAGGCCAGGGCCTCTTCAAAGAATCGGTCCAGCTTTTCCTGCGAAATGCCCGGCTTGCCGCTGCGGTCTTCGTCAGCGCCCATGCAGTCGATGATATCGGTAATGGTCTTTTGAATTGCATCATCTTCGGATGCGTCGGCCGGAATGACACCGTCGCCGTTGAACCGTGTCTGGGCGATGGTCTTTGCCGTATCGGTGGTGTCTTCAAGGGTGATCTCCGTCGCATCGGCCTTGCCCAGATTTTTCAGAATCTGCTTTGCCGAATCCAGGAGCTGTTTTCCCTCGGGGGACTGATCGTTTATTGCCGATAGGGGCAAGACTGAGGCCCCTTGGGTCAATTCATCGAGATTTTTCAGCATCACCCCCGACCATTTTACCGCCTCAATCATTTCCGGTGCGCGGATGCGCCCGTCGTGATCGTTATCGAGCAATGCCAGGGTTTTGCCGTCAAATTCCAGACCTTGCGTGGGGCAGCTTAGAGCAACCCAGAGTTTCTGGTCGAGCTGGTCCAAAGCCATCAGGTCGGCGCCTGTAGCCAGCCGGACCTGCTCGAAGCCGCCGGCCCTGAAGAAGGTCCAGCGATGCGATGAATTCCCCGAATCAGAAGTGGAACGATCATTTGCCATGGTGTTTGCTCCTTTCATTTTCAGAATATTGCTGCCTATTTCAGTTTGAAATTCGCGCGACTGTCTTTGAGCTTCTCTTTCTTTTCCGGCGCCAGCGTTTTCGGTTCAAGCAGGAAAATCCTGTCGGGCGTCACCTGGCCGGTCTTCAGGAACAGATCCTTGACGGCGGCAGCCCGCTGGGTGGCAAGCAGTCTCAGGTCGTCATCCTTGATAACGGCATAGGTCATGAGCAGCTTCTCCATTTCGGCAACGGGCAGCGTCTTGACCAGACCGACCACATTCCTCGGCTTGGGAAAGGGTTCGGCCCTGTACACCTGTGTCAGGTACTTTTCATACTCCTGGGGCGTGATTTGGACATCGCCAAGGGGCTGGTTGGGAAGATTCTCTTTGAGCATATCGTTCAATTTGCGGGCCTTCATTTTCCGTTCGATGTGAACCTTTTTCAATCCTTCACGGTCATTCTCCAGGTCCACATGCCCTTCAATATCCAGCTTGAGCGCCGGCCGGTCATAGAGCGCCTTCGCCAGCGTCTGAACTTTTTTCAGATTGGCCTCCGAAACCGTGGTCCGGCCATAGTCGTACTCGATATAGCCCAGCTCCTCGCCGCCTCCCGCAAGACTTCCCAGCAGGGCGAAAGGCGCCATTACAGCCTTGGTGATGAGGTTGCCCAGCACCTGGATGACAAGGCGGAAAATGCTGAATTGGGGATCATCCAGGCTGCCCGTCACGGGGACATCCAGGTTGATTTCTCCTTTTCTGTCTTTCAAAAGGGCAATGGCAAGCCCCACGGGAAGCTTGGTGGCCTGTGGGCTTTCCACTTTGTCTCCCAGGGTCAGTTGGTCGATGAAGATCTTGTTTTCGGACTCCAGTTTTCTATTGACTATCATGTACTTCAGATCGAAAGACAGTTGACCCTTCTGGATGTTGTAGCCAATGAATTTCCCTGAATAGGGGGATGCCGTGCTGAGATCCATATCCCGGAAAGACGCTTTCAGATCCACCAGAAGGTCTTTCCGGAGGGGGTTGATCTTGCCCGTGATTTCGGCAGGCATGGAGTTGTTGTATTTTCCCCGGAGCTCTACCTCTGCCGGCTTTTCCTCAATGGATGAGAGGCCTGAAATCCTTCCCCCGATCTGGGAGAGGGTTGCCGCGTAGTTGGGATTGACGGAATGATCCTGAAAATCGATGGTCCCGCCCTGAAGGGTGATGGCGCCAATTTTGATCACGCCGGCCTGACCTTTGGCGGGAGGCTTGGCCGGCGGCGGTTCCTCTTTCTTCTGCGGCCCGGAAGCTTTTTCCTGAGCCGTTCCCGCTGTTGTCTCCCCCGGCGCCCCGTCTTCTGCGAGGATGCTCTGCAGATTCATGACGCCCTTTTCATCGATGATGACGCCTGCATAAAAATCCGCCAGGGCAATCTGCCGGATATCGACGGTCATGGGGTTGTATCCGACACGGACATCATTGAAGTGAAGCGATTTCCACTTCAGAAAGTCATCATCGTTGAGCTTGTCCATGGAGCTGAAATTGGAGATCAGGAACTTGCCCAGATACGTGGCCGACAGCCCTTTTGCCTTGAGGTCTTTGATGGCGGCACGGCCGGCGGCCGTCACAGCGCCGTCCGTCACGGTGATCTTCACCTTTTCGGTAAAGTATCCCTGCAGCGCGCGGATATCGATGCTGTCGAGTTTGAGCGCAAGCTCGGCGGATAGGGGATCAAGGATGAAAGGACCCATCGC
>JAPLJM010000079.1 GCA_026388595.1 Deltaproteobacteria bacterium | reverse complement strand
CCGGCGCGATATTCATTCCTTCATATTCTGCCGCTTTAATGACGGCCCGGATTTCTTCATCCGTATCGGAAGGAAAACGGTTCAACGCAATAATGCAGGGAACGTTGAACTTGTCAATGTTCTCGTAGTGCTTTCTCAGATTGGCCATACCGAGGACCGCCGCACGGGGATTGGGATCGTTGATTTCCTCGCGGGCCACACCGGCATGATATTTCAGGGCGCGAACCGTTGCCACCAGAACGACAATGCGTGGATTCAAGTTGCCGTAGGGCGCCACGATGTCGAAGAATTTTTCCGCGCCCAGATCAAAGCCGAACCCCGCCTCGGTCACCACATAATCGGCCAGACGGAGGGCCAGATCGGTGCCCATGATGCTGCTTGTCCCCTGGGCGATGTTGGCGAAGGGACCGCCATGGATGACCGCCGGCACGCCTTCTGTGGTCTGTACCAGGTTGGGCAGCAGGGCATGCTTCAGCAGCGCCGTGATGGCGCCCTCCACCTTCAGATCTCCGGTCATGACCGGCCTGTTGTCATAGGTAAAGCCGACGAGGGTTTTGCGAATCTTGTCCTTCAATTCCGCATAGGATCGCGAGAGACAGAGAATTGCCATGATTTCGCTGGAGGGAACGATGTCAAAGCCGGTCTCCCGGGGGACGCCGTTCGTGGAGCCGCCAAGGCCGATGACGATATCCCGGAGGGACCGGTCATTCAGGTCCATCACGCGGCGCCAGGTCACTTTGCGCGAGTCGATGTTCAGGGGGTTGCCGTGAAAAATGGCGTTGTCAACCAAGGCGGACAGGAGATTGTGGGCGCTTTCCACAGCCGGAAAGTCATTCGTAAAGTGGAGATTAATTTCATCCTCGGGGAGGACGCATGAAAGGCCGCCGCCGGTAGCACCGCCTTTGATGCCGAAGACCGGCCCCAGGGAAGGCTCGCGAAGAGCGACCATGGTTGACTTTCCCAACTTGGCAAGGGCTTGTGCCAGTCCGATGGAGACGGTGGTTTTTCCTTCACCGGCAGGTGTGGGGGTCATTGCAGAAACGAGGATCAGGGAGGTATCTGCCCTGCGCTCGCAGCGATTGATCGCCTCGAGCCTGACCTTGGCCTTGTAGCGCCCGTAATATTCCAGATCATCTTCCCCAAGGCCGATAGACGCGGCAATTTCACGGATCGGTTTCATGGCCTTGGCGGCGCGTTGTTCTTTTGCTTTCCCCATGGCTACTTGTTGATCACCGCATCGAACCGGACATCGACATTGTACTCGTCGCTGATGCGGGTGAGGTCTCCCTTGAGGTCGATAATCTTGACGGCCGGCGGCAGGGAAAAATAGCAGATCATTTGAAATACATTGGCGCCCGTCGCGGGATTGTGATCAACATTGGTTGATATTTCTTCAATGTTGATCCCGCGCTGATGCAGGGCCTTGCAGAGTTGATGAATAATTCCCGGATGGTCGATGGATGTGGCGATGAGCTTGTAGGGAATCGACGGCAAGACATCGCGGTGGCTGGGCGCCTTTGTCTTCCGGACATAGATGTCAAGACCGGTTTTCAGACGGAGGCTGTCCAGGTCATTGATCAGCCGCTCGATATCGTCGGTGTTCCCCGAGGTCAGAATGATCATACCGAATTCATTTCCCAGGACGCAGCCGCGTGAGCGCTCGATATTGATGCCGCGCGCCGTGAAAAATTCCGCAATTTCTCTGGCCAGACCGGGACGGTCAGGCCCCATGGATGAAATAACAACGTATGATCTCATAGGTCCACTCCGTAATTTTTATGGTTCATTTTCAATCCACCCTATATCCGCCGGCAATTTATCTTCAACAGGAAGATGACTTGATATCGTCTCATAGCTGGACCGAAAGGAAGTGTCAAGCAAAATGGATGGGAAGATCAACTGTTCTCTGAGATGTCGGCAGGAATCCCCGATTCGCAGGGAACACCCGTCTGGCAGAGGCCACAGCCATAGCTTGCAAAACCGAAGTTGGTTTTTGCATAATCCGCCACGACGTCAAAGAGATAATTCCGGCATTTGAGCTTGTCATGGCCGTTTTCGCTGAGGGCGCCGACGGGGCAGCGGGCGATGCATTTTTTGCATTTTCCGTCTTTGGCGTAGAAGAGACACCAGGCGCGAGGGTCGGTGTAGGAGCGGAGGGTCGGTACGATCCGGAGATCGGCCACAACGGACCCGCAGCGCATGGCCTTGCCCTTCGGGGTGATGAGGCCGTCGCAAAGACTGAACGTGCCCAGGCCGGCGACATATGCCGCGTGACGTTCCGACCAGTTGGAGGCGAATCCGTAGCGCTCCGATGTTTGCCAGCTCCAGAGCGGCGAAAGCACCGGGGCGACGGCAGAGAATCCGGCCTGCCGCAGCGTCTCGGCCACATGGCGCGCCAGGGCGAGGTTCGCCTGCTCACCGAAGTTCCGTGACCGCGACCAGCGTTCCGAGGGATAATCCTTGGCTTTACGGTTATCTTGTTTTGTGGCTTCCGTCTGGGGTAAAATCCAGGAAATGACCGTCAGATGCTCCGCAGTCCGCTGGAAGGTCTCGCAGAAAATGTCGGCGGGCGTCCAGTAGAAATCCCCGATGTCTTTTTTGATTTCCTCAAAGAGGGGGTCGTTTCCGCCGGCATAGCCGATGAGTGGCTCCGACCAGGCGGGCTCGGGCGCTTCCCGCTGAAGAGAATTTTCCGAGGAGCGTCTGATAAACGTCTTGATGATGTCTTCTATCCAGACGGCCCTATCTTTGTTCCTGCCTTGATGATCGGTCATTTTTTGACCTCCTCCAGTCTTGAAAAATCACGGCAAAAATACACCTTCTTCTCAGTGATTGTCAATGAAATAAGTGGTTTAATGACAATCTTTGAATACCTCCCTGCCCAGAGACTCGCCGTCGAATCCGGCCAAGGCGACCATTGCCGCCTTGGCAAAGAAATTCGGTTATCCACCTAACTTTATCTATTCCGTGCTGGGCGGTGAGGACTTCCGGGTGATTACGGCAATCATCATCGGCCAGTTTTCGCGGGCCGTGGAAAATGGCCAGGGAGCCATCCAGATAGCGATGAATCCGCAGCCTGGCCCTGACGTAACGGAAGCGATATGGATTTGCCGGGACTTGCAGCTTCTTCCTCTCGAAGCTGACAGTTGTCGGCACTGACGGTACGCTCATCTTGCTCACAGAGGACGTCATCAAGATTTTCCCCCATCCAAGAGACAAATGCTGAGCCGTCTTCAGGGACCGGCTGCATGAACTCGGCGTTGTAGGAGAGGATATCCTTTTGTGCCAGATAGTGGTTGGCAGACTTCAAAACCAACCCTTGAGACGGCAGGATGTTCTTCACCCACAGGACCTCCTGTCGAATCTCTGTCCGTCTCATCCGTCACCTCCATAGGTGACCATATCAAACCGGACAGATTACGTGCTACAAACCGGACATGTCACGAACTCGCGACATTTCTTCCTCGTCCACAAAGAACATCGAATAATGTTCGTTTGTCGCATCGTCCATCGTCACGATCAGATCCCATTTTTTCCCAGGGATCCATTCATGCGTGCTCCCATCCTGGTGAAGCATCATTCCAGGCAGAGGAGATCTCT
>JAPLJM010000411.1 GCA_026388595.1 Deltaproteobacteria bacterium | reverse complement strand
CTATTTATCCGTCCCGAAGACGAGGGGCTTTATTACAATCTGGCCAGGGTGTACATTGAGACCGGCGACTGGGTGTCCGCAAAAGACGCCATGGAAGAGGCGCTAAAAGCCAACCCCGATTTTCAGGAGGGGAAGCGTCTGCTGTCGTTCATCTGTCAGCATCTGCCATAAGGGCCATACTGATCTCAAGGATCTCCTCAAGGCGGCTGCTTTTCAGGGCGTTTTTCCATTGTTGTGCAGGGGGCACATGTCAAATGGAAGCGTACGGCAGGGCATGGCAGCCGTCAGGCTCCATCTTTCGGGACCTTAAGCCAGGATGTCAATAAGGGACTCCCCCACCATTTTTTCGGCGATCTTGTCCGCCTGGACCACATAGCTTCCACTGTCGATCTGGCGCTTCAGCTCCTGGACTTTGTCCTCCCGAACTTCCGGGACTTGTTCCAGCAGTTGCTTAACCTGCCGAATGTCTTTGGCTCTGGCGGAAAGATCAACCCTCTCGGTGACGGTGGAAGCGGCGCCGGTCGGCCTGTCCGCCTCGTTTTTGATGAGTTCGCCCTTTTGGTACTGCTGTACCCATTGCGCCGATGTGTCTTTGACTTTGGATATCATAACCCACCCTTTTGTTTTGATCTTACCCCAGTTATCGACATTTCATGTCCAAACTTTAATCTTTTTTTCGGATCTGCTGCGTCATCTGCTGATAAAGCATTTTTTGCAGGCCCAGGCCCTGTCCCTTTTTTGCGAGATCGTCGGCAATTTTCTGGTCCATCAACATTTCATAGGTCTCCTTACCATGAGAAGGACCGATAAATCCACCCTTGGGGATGGTCTGCCGCATCGTTTTCAGCAGTTGATAGGCCAGGATGGATTCGAAATCGGTACAGACCTTTTTCAGCTTCTTCTCCCGCTCCGGATTCGACGTCTGTCCGCTTGGAGCCTTGCCGGCTTTGAGATCCGACGGCCTGTTGATCGCGATTTTTTCCATCGTCATATAATCCGGAGATCCGCCTGGAGCGCACCGGCCGCCTTGATGGTCTGGATGATCGTGATCAGATCGCGCGGTGTTACGCCAATGGCGTTCAAGGCCGTGACGACATCCTGGATCGTGACGCCGCGGGGGACGACCATCAGCTGCTTTTTTTCTTCCTGGGCGGTAATGTTCGTATCCTTCGTAACCACCGTCTGGCCCCCGGGCGCAACGATGGTGCCGTCCTTCTTGTTCTTGATTGGCTCGCTGCCGGCGGGAGGACCGGGTGCAAAGGGCAGAGGCTGGGAAACATTCAGATTTTCCTTGATCTGGATGCTCAGGTTGCCGTGCGCGACGGCGATGGTGGAAATCCGAACATTCTCACCCATGACGACCGTACCTGTTTTCTCGTTCATGACGACGACGGCAACATGTTCTACGGGAACGTCGATATTTTCAACGGTTGAGATCATTTCGGCCATGTTGCCCTCAAAGAACGGTCCCAGTTTGACGGCAACCGTGCCCGAATCGACGGCCTGCGCTTCGACGCCCTTGACCGTTTGTCCGAGAATGGCGGCGAGTTTGACCGCGGTGGTGAAGTCCGGGGAAAAGAGGTTAATCAAGAATTTCTTGTCCTGTCCAAAGGCAAACTTCACCTCCCTTTCCACCGAGGCGCCGTTGGCGATGATCGCCACGTTGGTCTGGTTCTTGGTCATGCTTGCGTTGGCCCCCCCTGCGGAAAATCCGCCCAGCACCAGGGCGCCCTGTGCCACGGCATAAACGTCTCCATCCCCGGCCCGCAGGGGGGTCATGAGAAGCTGACCGCCCTGGAGGCTCGTCGCATCGCCAATGGAAGAAACCGTGACATCGATCCTCGTCCCGTTTTTTGCGAAGGCCGGCAACTGGGCGGTGACCATCACGGCCGCGATGTTCTTGGATTTCGGAGAACGGTCCTTCATGGACATGCCCTGCCGGCTCAGCATGTTGGCAATGGTTTCCTTGGTAAAGCCGTTTTTCACGTCATCACCCGTTCCCATGAGCCCCACCACCAGGCCATAGCCGATCAGCTGGTTCTCGCGCACGCCGCCGATGCCGGCAATGTCCTTGATTCGGGCCGCCTGAACCGTCGAGACATGGATCAGAAAAAGACATAACATGACGATTGCAAACCGGATGAGGAGCACGGACTTGCCGGACCGGATGGTTGCCTGCATGGATTGATTCCCCTTTCTCATCAGAACGGCCACCCCCAATCTGCAACGCGCGTCAGCCAGCCGGGGCGCTGTTTGTCGTGGATGACGCCGTTGCCCGTATAAACGATCCGTGCATCGGCGATGCTTGACGAAAGCACCAGGTTGTCGGCGGTAATATCTTCGGTCCGGATCACGCCGGTGAGGACAATGTACTGGTCTTCTTCATTCAGCGTCAGTTGCCGGCGGCCCTCGATCAGAAGCAGGCCGTTGTCCAGCACACGGACCACCCTGGCGGCCACGCGCGCCGAAAGTTTCCCGCCCCGCGAGGTGTCTCCCGTTCCCTTGAGAGAGTTGTTGGACGTGCCGCCGATAGAAATCGATGCACCCATGTTTGGATTGGCCTGGATGATGGACGTGTCAATCCCCAGCAAGGCGCTGATGCCCGCATTGGTCTTGGTGTCCTTGCTCGTGTTGGTGCTGGCCTGGTTCTGGCCGCTCGAGGATTCATCGACCACGATGGTCACGATATCGTTGACGTAATGGGCCTTGTTGTCAGCGAATAGAGAGTTCCGGGAATTTTCACCGGGCCACAGTGATCCGGGGGCATAAACCGGCTTGGCAACGGGAACCGGCAGCATCTTGCTTTCGGGGCGGACGGTTTCCGGTCGCGTACCGTAAGTCGAGCAGCCGCCAAGGCAGGCAAGAATGGCAATGGCAATGATGAAGTCTCGCATGACAGGCTCCTTAAATCTCGATGCCTACCAGGGAGTCGCCGAGAACCCTGACATACATGATCTTGTTCGATGTGGAATTTCTGACGCGGACGATGGCGCCGGCGATACCGTCCTCTTCAGGAATGCCCATGGTGACAATACGCATGGGACCGTTGTCAAAAATGACTTTTACAATTTTCCCTTTTCTGACCAAGGGAGCGTCTTTCAGCATGAAATTGGAAATCTCCATGCCGGCGCGGGTCTGCGAGGACAGGCGCTTGCCGATGGCTTCCTCTTTAGCGGTCAGGGCCTGCAGGTTGATCCGCCGGTCCCATTTCCGAATGGTACGGAGGTCTGCTTCCGTCAGGATGGTCCCGGCGGCAAGCATCCGTGCAGCAATAACGTGATCCCGCAGGACTTCAATGCGCGTCCGGACGGTCTCCGTATGCAACAGGTTGCCGTTGTCCAGATGTCGGACCATAAAGGCGGCATCACCGATAAAGTCCCCGATGCCCATGGGCTCAATCCGGAGGACGGTGTGCTTTATTGGGGGTTTTGCACCCGATTCCCCGGACAAAAATTCGACACGCGCCGTGCCCGGGGACCAGGGCATATTGGCTTCAATGTATTCCAGAACGGCGGTCTGGACCAGTCGCTGTCCGGATTGATCTGCCGGAGAAGAAGCGGCAAAAAGTAAGCCGAGGCAGATCGAAACGGCGGCTATGACAGAGGTGTGTTTCATATCGGGTACTCACTACAAAAGTTCATGGTCAGGCGATGACGTAAAAACTCCCCTCATCATTTATCTCTTAAGGTTATTCACCATGCTCAGCATATTGTCGGCCGTCTGGATGGCCTTGGAGTTGATCTCGTAAGCCCTCTGTCCGGTAATCATCTTGACCATCTCGTCGATGACATTCACGTTGGACATCTCCAGAAAATACTGTGAAAGGGTCCCCTTGCCTTCAATGCCGGGGTTTCCCGCACTGGCATCGCCCGAGGCGTCTGTCTTGTTGTAGA
>JAPLJM010000384.1 GCA_026388595.1 Deltaproteobacteria bacterium | reverse complement strand
GATTTTTGAGCGGCGGCGAACCATTTTTTAAGGATCTCAAAAAGTGGGATGAGATGGTGGGGCGGGAGAATGATCGATTGTGAATAAACGACCTACTATTTTTCAGCAATACCGGACACGGGCCGGCCTGATCCTGCTGCTGGCCGTGACCGTGTATGCCAATCTGAATCTGCTTTTTGCCAGGGTTCAGCTCTATCCGGGGTTGACGCAGACGGACCCCGTATCTATCCATGAACAGCGGATCGAACAGATCAAAAAAATCCTGCCGCCCACGCCGGTGCTGGGTTATGTCACCACCATCGAGAATGAAAAACTGTTTTTAAACGAGCGCAGCTTCCGTGACGTCGAACTTCTGGCGCAGTACTATCTGACACAATATACCCTGGCGCCGGTCTTTGTCCACAACAGCCCGAATTTTCCACTGGTGGTCGGCAATTTCCTCGACGGACCGGCAAGCCCTGAATGGATCAGAGAAAAAGGCCTGACGCCCCTGCATGATTTCGGCGACGGGCTGATCCTCTATCGGAAAGAGGAGCATCGATGATCCCGATGCTGCTTCTGTCCATTCTGATCCCCCTGCTCGCCGGTTTGTTGCTAACCCTGCCCTGCTTTCCGCCCCATCGTCTCACAGCTGTGACGATGCCCTGCCATCTCAGCCTGGCCGCCGGGATCGGGATCGGCGTCCTGTCTTGCCTCTATTTCTTGGTGATGCTGCCCTCCCAGGCAAGCGTGCTGGTTTATCTGGATTCGGCGCTGGCCGTCGGTCTGACTGCGTTGGCGGCGCTCCTGTACAAAAAAGGGTTCTTCCGTAAAAGCGGCATCCTTACGCCGCAAGAAAACATCCCCCTCCGTTACGGGCGGATTTTTCCGGTCCTCTTTACTGGAACGCTGATCTCCGCACTGATTTCCGTTGCCGTCGCCCTTTTGAAAGAACCCCACGGCAAATGGGACGCTTGGGTGATCTGGAACCTGCACGCACGCTTCATCCTTCGGGGCGGCGAGCACTGGCGTGACTTTCTGGCCGGCGGACCCGACTGGACCCACCCGGATTATCCCCTGCTGGTGCCGCTGTCCGTCGTCCGGATGTGGAAATACGCCGGCAGCGAAACCCTTTACGGACCGATCTTCTTTTCCGTCTTGTTTATGCTGGCGGTTGCCGGTCTGCTGGTTTTCACGCTGGCGATCCTGCGAAGCCGGGGCCAGGGATATCTGGCCGGACTTGTTTTGATGGGCAGTCCCTACTTCCTGGATTTAAGCGCATCTCAATTTGCCGATATTCCTTTGGCTTTTTACTTTTTAGCCACCGTGATCATCTTTTTTCTTCACGACCGGTTTGACCACCGGCATGACACCCCGTTGATGCTGGCAGGATTGACCGCCGCGCTGGCCGCCTGGACAAAAAATGAAGGACTCCTGTTTCTATCTATTGTGCCCATGGTCCGTTTTGCATTTATCACCCGCAGCAACGGCTGGAAAAGGGCGCTCCGCCAGGTCGGATGGTTCATGGCGGGCGCCCTGCCGGTGGTGATGGTCATTGCCCTCTTTAAAATACAACTGGCGCCCTCCTCCGATATTTTTGCCGGTCAGGGCCTGCAGCAGATGATCGATAAACTGACGGACCTGCATAGATTCGGACAGATTTCCCTCGCCTATCTCCAGACTGCCCTCACCTTTACCCAGGGCGCCGTGAATATCCGCACCGGTTTTCACGTCAATCCCGGCGTCGCCGGCGTGATTCTGCTTTCCCTGTATATGCTCTTCATGGGTGTCAGGACGCAGGCGCAGGACCGGACCGCCCTGCTGACCGCCGCGGCCGTCCTGATCTTTATGTTGGCCGGTTATTTCGCGATCTATCTGATCACGCCGCACGACCTCCACTGGCACCTTCTGACCTCCCTGAACCGTCTTTTTATCCAGTTGTGGCCCAGTGCTATTTTCCTCTGCTTCATGATCACCCGCACCCCCGAGCAGGCCCTGGCGACCAGCCTCTTCAGGGAGGTGCAGACCTCTTTATCGGGACCCAAAGTTTCCCCGAGGACGACAAAGAAGAGCGCCGGAAAGCAAAAGCGCCTCCCCTAGAATTGTCTTGACTTATCCCTGAATCAAGCATAGCATATAATCGAACAATGTAATTGACATCACTGAAAAAGTTGATGACTCCTCTTCCCAGACCAGGAAACAGCGGAAATGATTGAAGCCCTGTCCATTACAAAGAGACAGGGTTTTTTGTTTGTAAATGCAAGAATGCACGGGATCACAGGATCTGTCATATTTGAGGCAGGAGGGCCCTATATGAAAATACATCTGATAGAGAAACTGAATAACTTCAAGATGTTAAGTAATAACATCTGGGAAAGCGGCGGGTGGAAACTCAATGAAAGCAAGGCCAAAAAGCTCGTCGGGGGTGAAATTTACTTCCACAAGGAGAGACAGGAACCTTCCTTCTACGGCGGAACGGTAAAAGGATATCGAGTCGAACAGGACGGACAAAATCAAGGGAAAATTATTTTCGAATTCCAATATCATCAGGAATGCAGAAATATAAGGACTGATCGTACCGGGTGGTCGATGAAGATGAAAATAATCGATCTGGATCAGGAATAGCCGCTGAGACGGAAATCGGGCTTGAAATCAGCCTCGGTTGTCCACGGATGAAGTAAAATATCCGGTTCTCATGGAGGAAAAGATCGGACAGGCGGTAACAGAAAAGAGAGGAACGAAGGAGTCGAAGCATGGCGAGAACAAAATTTACTTTCGAGAAACGTCAAAGAGAAATAGCGCGACAGAAGAAACAACAGGAGAAGGCGACCCGCCGCACGGAGGCCAAGCAGCAGAAATCCGATATTGAGTCGGGCGTCCCAAGCGAAGAACCCGGTGTGCCTGGCCAGGAACCTGATTCTCCGGAGACTTGATTTCTACACAGGCATCTAAAACCCACACACCTGCAAAAACCGCCGCCCCGAAGCAATTGCTGATTGAGAAAAATTCGTTGTCGCGCATGTTGTGGCAGAAAATCATTTGATCAGGAGGTGGCCTCCTGTCTGAACTGCTCAATATTTCAAGAAGCCGTTATCCCAGTATCCAGGGACCCATCTTTTCCATGCCCCCCGCACTTCAGAGCGATCGTTCTATGATCATCAAGCATTTTTTACGAGCCCTTCAAACTTGAATAACCGGTGAAAAGCTGGTAAGCGGTGGGGAAAACAAGGTAACCCTAATGACCAGACAAGTCTGCATCACCGGCATCGGTGTGGTGACGCCCATGGGCGTCGGCAGGACGGCATTTACAGAGGCGCTTTTCTGCGGGAAGAGCGGCATTGGAGAGCTCGCCGCCTTTGACACGGCTCGTTTTTCTTCACATCTGGGGGCAGAGATAAAGGACTTTTCCGCCCGGGATTTCATTTCCCTAAAGCATTTGCGGAGGATGGACCGGCTCTCTCAGATAACGGTGGCGTCCGCCCGCCTGGCCCTGGAAGACGCCGGCATAACGATTACCCCCCAGAACCGCGACCGCATCGGCATCATCTTTGGAACCGCCTTCGGCGCTACGGATATCAAGACCCAGTGCGCCCGCATCCTTTTCACCGAGGGGCCGGCAATGATCAGCCCGATCCTGGCGCCCAATACCGTGATGAATGCCCCGGCAGGCCATGCCTCGATCGAGCTGGGCTTCCGGGGAGTGAACACCACGGTGAATCACCATGCCACATCCGGGGAAACAGCCATCGCCTACGCCGCCATGGAGATCCAGCGGGGCGCCGCCGATATGATGCTGGCCGGAGGCGCCGATATCCTGTCGGAATTCTTCTTTGAGGCAATGGTCCGTTTACGCGCCGTCTCCCCGATTGACAGCGGACCGGAAGGCGCCCGGCCTTTCGATCTTACCCGGAATGGTCCGGTCCTGGGGGAAGGATGCGGGATCATCTGTCTTGAATCCCTGGCGTCGGCACATGCCCGGGGCGTTGAGCCTTATGCGGAGGTGACCGGCTGGGGCATGAGCGCTTCAGCGGCGGGACCGACGAACTGGCCGGAAGATCCCGGAGGGGTGATCCTGGCCATACAGCGGGCGCTTCAATCGGCGCAACTGACACCCGGCGATATCGACATGATCCAGGCCGCGGCGAACGGCGGCAGGAACCCCGACGGGATCGAAGCGGCGGCTTGCCTGCAG
>JAPLJM010000234.1 GCA_026388595.1 Deltaproteobacteria bacterium | reverse complement strand
CTGGGTCGGTTCTTTGAAAGGGTCCAGGGATTGCCCTGGGGTTCATACAATTGATTTTCAGGCTTTATTTCACAATTTTCCCAGTTATTGATTGTGTTTTCTGTAACACCGATAATCCCAGCGACATCCCTTTGGAAAAGTTTTAGATCCATTCTCCGCTTGCGGATGCGCTCACCAATCTTTTTTGGAGATTTGGGATATCCATTTTGTTGATCATACACGCGCGGTATGGTAAGAGATAACAAAAAGTGGGTAAAGATACCCGCATCTATGTCCCTGCGGTCATTACGGCGATTCGCACAAAGCCTGCCGGTGCACGCTCCAGCAGATCCGTCAGTATCAGGCGAAGATTTCCGGGCCCCTGTTGGATCGGATTGATATCCATATTGATGTTCCCGCTGTAAGATACCGTGACCTTAAGAAAACTCACAGTGGAGAATCTTCCGCCGTGATCAAGGGCCGGATCGAAAACGCCCGGTTCCGACAGGAAAAGCGTTTCCGGGGCTTGGAGACGTTATGCAATGCACGAATGTCCGACAAGCAGATCAGGCAGTTCTGCGTCATTGATGATGAATCTCAGCGACTTCTGGAAATGGCCATCGATAAACTGGGTTTAAGTGCCCGGGCTTATTCAAGAATATTGAAAGTGGCCCGGACCATCGCCGATCTCGGGGATAATGAACAGATTTTCGCCGCTCATGTGGCGGAAGCGATTCAATACAGAAACCTTGATCGGCGGATGATTTAATGGTAAAGGTGATGCAATGTTACTGTCCGTGAATGAATTTTGCAAAGAAGGGGGTTAGACGCATGGAAATCAGGATTACCAAGATCACGCCGGAAAAGAGAAAACCCATCCCCACGGATGAGTCTCAGCTTGGTTTCGGGAAAAAATTTACCGATCATTTCTTTAACATGAAATATCATGAAGATCGCGGCTGGTATGATCCTGTCATTGAACCTTATCGCGATATCTCCCTCGATCCGACGGCCCTTTGCCTTCATTACGGCCAGCTTATCTTTGAAGGGCTGAAGGCTTACCATGGCAAAGGGGGCGAAATCTATCTCTTCCGACCCCTGGAGAATCTTAAACGGATGAATGCGTCTGCAGAGCGGCTCTGCATGCCCACGGTGGATCCGGACCTTTTTCTCGAGGCGATCAAGAAGCTGGTCATTCTGGACAAACAGTGGCTTCCCAAAGGTCAGGGGACATCGCTCTATATCAGGCCCACCATGATTGCCACGGAGGCGGCCCTGGGGGTTCATGAGGCAAATGCATATCTGTTTTTCATTGTCATCGGACCCGTGGGCGCCTATTACACCGAGGGATTCAGCCCGACAAAGATTTATGTGAGCGAAGACTATGTCCGCTCCGTGAAGGGCGGCATTGGATACTGCAAGGCGGCGGGCAATTACGCCGCCAGTCTGTATGCCAGTAAAATCGCCATGAAAAAGGGGTATACGCAGGTCCTGTGGCTCGACGCCGTGGAAAGGAAATATGTGGAAGAGGTGGGGACCAGCAATATATTTTTCCGGATCGGGGATGAACTGATCACGTCCCCCCTGACCGGATCGATCCTTCCCGGGGTGACCCGTGATTCCGTTATCCAGATGGCCAGAAGCTGGGGGATGCAGGTGTCGGAAAGGCCCCTGTCGATGGATGAGATCCTCGCCGCCCTGACCAAAGGGACGCTGAGGGAAGCCTTTGCCTCCGGCACAGCGGCGATCGTTTCACCTGTGGGCCAAATGTTTTATAAGGGCACAGACCACATCATCAATGAAGGCAAAATCGGTTCCCTGACGGAAAGATTGTATAATGAAATCCTTCAGATCCAGTATGGAGAGAAGGAAGATCCCTTCGGTTGGCGGATCAGGATCCATTGAGGCAGACTGTCTGTCGCGGTCTTTGAAATTTCACTTGATACGGGCACTTGAGGTTGCAACTCACAGGCATGTTGAAAACGTTGTTGATAAGGTTGTTGATAGCGGTTGTAAGTGCTCAATAGAGGCAATTATTTACCGCAATGCACCCCGATTAAGCAGCATAATATATTAATGAAAACAGATAGATAGAATACCACCGTGTAATCACTGCAACTTAAGTCGTTTCCCAGATGGAGTTATGAACCCCTTGAAAAAATCATGCCAGTTTTTTGCATTTTCCCGGCTCTTTAATATCAGGATGATAAAGGGATTTTCTCCTTTTTTCGTTTTATATGCGCTGGCAGCGGCCATGCTCCTCATAATCCCGTCGATGACCCGCGCCGAGGCCGTCGAAATGCTATCCCTGGAACAGTTGATCCTCAAGATGCAGGAAATTTATGACAATACGCAGGATATGAAGGCGAAGTTTGTTCAGGAGCTGACCATTCAGTCGATCAAAAAGACGGAACGGGAGGAAGGGACCGTATACTTCAAAAATCCCAAGCGGATGTACTGGGAATATACGCGGCCGAAATCCAAAAAGCTTGTCATTAATCCTCAAAAAGCCTGGCTCTATGTTCCGGAAGATCGCGTTGTATATGTTCAGGATGCTGAAGCAATGTATAAATCAAAATTGATCATCCGTTTTTTGTCCGGCATCGGCAAACTCCAGGAGGATTTTCAAATAAGATTTGCGACGCCCGAGGCGACGGATAAATCGGGCAATTACCTGCTGGTCCTCACTCCGAAGCAAGCGGACCTTGGGGTGGATCGGCTGAACCTGACGGTTGACCGGACAGGTTTCCACATAAGCCAATGCAGTTTTTCCGATGCCTATGGCAATCTCACGCGCATCCGTTTTCAGAACATCAAAACCAATAATCAACTGTCGGAAGCATTATTTCATTTCAAGCCGCCGCGGGGTGTGGAAATCTTCAACGTGACGCAATAACGACGGTTTTGTAGAAAGTCAGTTCCTCATTGATTTTTAGGCCGGTTCTTTAATCCTGACGGGACAGCAACGCCATGCAGATTCTCATGTTCGGATGGGAATTCCCTCCCTGTATCAGCGGGGGCCTGGGGACGGCCTGTTTTGGTATGACCCAGGCCCTGACCGGTTTGGGTCACTCTGTCGTTTTTGTCATCCCCCGCTGGGAGGGTGAAACGTCGTCCGGCAAGGTTAAACTGATTGCGGCATCGCAGATTCCCCTGCCGCCTGCGGATCGTGATGCGCCTGCCGCCTGGCAAGGTCTGACGCTCCGCGCCGTTCAATCCTCGTTAAGGCCATACCTGAATGACAGCCATTACCGCTCCCTCTTGACCGGCCCATCCGGCGACCCGCTGTTGGCAATCACCGGGAATTACGGGGCTGACCTGATTTCCGAATCCATCCGCTACGGGAAGGTTGCCGGTATCATTGCCCGCGAACATTCCTTTGACATCATTCATGCCCACGACTGGATGACCGTCTTTGCGGGAATTGAAGCCAGAAAGGCCAGTGGACGCCCTTTTGTCCTGCACATCCATGCCCTGGAATTTGACCGTTCGGGCGAGAACATCAATCAGGATATTTATGACATTGAACGGTACGGGATGGAAGCGGCGGATCAGGTAATTGCCGTCAGTCATTATACCAAAAGCACCATCGTTGATCGTTACGGCGTGGACCCTGCGAAGGTCGCTGTCGTCCACAATGCCGTGAGACAAAGCAACTGGACGCCAGGCGATCGCATCGAGAAGGATCCGGCGCGAAAGGTCGTTCTTTTTCTCGGCCGGATCACTTTCCAGAAAGGGCCGGATTATTTTATTGAAGCGGCGGCCAGGGTCCTGCAGGCACTGCCCCAGGTCACCTTCATGATGGCCGGCGACGGGGATATGATGCCGCGGATGGTTAAACGTGTTGCCGAACTGGGGATCGGCGGGAACTTTCACTTTACGGGCTTCCTGACGGGTGAAGCGGTGGAACAGGCCTTTGCCGACTGTGATCTTTATGTGATGCCCTCGGTGTCGGAACCCTTCGGGATAACGCCCCTGGAGGCCATGCGCTGTGATGTCCCGGTGATCATTTCCCGGCAGTCCGGTGTGTCGGAAATCCTCCACCACGTCCTGAAGGTGGATTTCTGGGACGTGGCGGAAATGGCCGATAAAATAATCGCGGTCCTCCGACGTCCGGCACTGACGGCGGACATGATTGAGCGGTCACGGGAAGAGTTGCAACAGATTCAATGGGAAGGCGCGGCTATGAAAATCCGGGAAATTTACCGTTCCCTTTTCCCCCCTTTCCGAAAAGAAAATTGAGCGTGTTTTTGTCATTGTGAGGATGTCGGACCATGCCTGTGATCTGCCTTTATTTTCAGGCCCATCAGCCTCGCCGGTTGCGGCATTATACCTTTTTTGATATCAGTCAGGGCCGCACCTACGAAGACGTGAAGGAGAACCGCCGGCTGCTTGACAGGGTGGCGGAGAAATGCTACCTGCCGGCCAACCGTATTCTACTGGATCTGATCCGCCGCCACACCGGCGCCTTCCGGATCGCCTTTTCCCTGACGGGAGTCCTGCTGGAGCAACTCGAAAAAGACCGCCCCGATGTGCTGGACAGCTTCAAAGCGCTGGCCGATACGGGGTGCGTGGAGTTTCTGAATGAAACATACTGCCATTCGCTTGCTTTTCTGTTTTCCTTGAAAGAATTCAAACGGCAGGTCCTGCAACATAAACGAAAAATTAAATCGCTTTTCGGCCAGACGCCGACCACTTTTCGCCATACGGAACTTATCTATAACAATGACCTGGCCCATGTGGTTGAAAAGATGGGATACCGTGCAATCCTGGCCGAAGGGGCCGAGCGGATCCTCGACGGGCGCAGTCCGAATTGTGTTTATCAGCCTGCCGGCTGCGGGACATTGAAGCTCCTGTTGAGAAACCACGGGCTTTCCGATGATATCGCCTTTCGCTTTTCCGACCGGGCATGGCCGGAATATCCGCTCACGGCGGAGAAGTTTGCCAACTGGATCCACCGCATTGATGCGGACGATGCCGTTGTCAATCTTTTTATGGACTACGAAACCTTTGGGGAACATCATTGGGCGGACAGCGGTATTTTTGATTTCCTCGGGACCTTTTCTTCAGCCATCTTAATAAAATCCTCTTTCCGTTTTCAAACGCCCGCAGAGGCGGCGGCAAGCCATGATCCTGTGGCCCTGTTGAATGTGCCGGACGCTCTGTCCTGGGCCGACCGGGAGCGGGACTTGACCGCCTGGCTGGGAAGTGCTATGCAGAAAGATGCAATTCAAACCCTGTACCAACTGGAGGCTGACGTTCGTTGCCGGCGTGACCGGCAAAGCTTGCAGGACTGGCGGATGCTCCAGACATCCGATCATTTTTATTATATGTGCACCAAATGGTCTGCCGACGGCGATGTGCATCGATACTTCAATCCCTATCCCTCGCCCTATGACGCATATATCAATTATATGAATATCCTTGATGATTTCTCGAAGAGACTAAAAG
>JAPLJM010000312.1 GCA_026388595.1 Deltaproteobacteria bacterium | reverse complement strand
ACGGCCGATCGTGGTCGGCCGACGGGAGGGGATGCTGAGTCCTGATGTTCCCTGGACGAGCCGGTTTGGCCGTCATTTTTCAAATTTCTGGGTCAGGCTGTCCGGCGGCCCTGCGATCGGCGACACCCAGAGCGGAATGCGCCTCTATCCGCTGCCCGAGGCCATGAACCTCAGCGTCAAGGCCAGGCGTTTCCAGTTTGAGGTAGAAATTCTTGTCCGGGCGCGCTGGCAGGGAATCCCGATCCTCGAAACGCCCGTTCGCGTCACCTATGAGCCCGGGAATCAGCGGGTCAGCCACTTCCGCCCCTTCGTTGATTTCCTGAGAAACACGGCTGCCTTCAGCCGGTTGATATTCACGCGGATTCTTTTTCCGTCCCATGCCAGAAGAATGCGCAAGTCGTAAAAAAACAAAAAAGTTATAGTCTCTATTTCCTTGACGCACGAGCCCGTTGCTGCTTATACTCATTCCGTCAAAAGCAATGCCTTATCAAAAAAGATGAATGATCACCTCTGGCGGAGGGTAAACTCAAGCCAGAAACAGGACCCGGCTTATGACCTGCTTCAGTTCAATTATTTTAGAGAAGTGGATCGCGCGCGATGAATAAATCCAGATTCGAGCTGAGTCATCTGGAAATGGTCCGCCGTTCTTTTTACGTCTTCCTGCGCGATGAGCTGGAACGCCGCCTGAAGGTCATCACCTTTGATAAAATCTACAAACAGTGCCGTGATCAAGGTGTGGCCTATCCCTATGTGGACCCGCGCGAGATGCGGCCGAAAAAACGCGAATTTGCCAAGGAATCCTCCCTGGCGCTGCCATATATTATCATCTTCTGCGAGGAATCCGTCAGCGAGGCACATCAGAAATATATCCGCTTCAGTGATGATAACCGCATCCGTAAGGACACCCTGGCGCTCATCCCCGGCATTCAACTCAACAAGCCATTCTACTCCGGGATAAAATTTTTTGAGCGCAATGCGTTCTTCGATATTCTGGAGGTGCTCCTGGATGTGGATTACGGCCTGCTGATCCAGCGCGACGATCGCTATCGCAAGCAGAACCGCTATGCACTCTCGCACTTCCATGTCAAGATCGACTGGCCCATTGCCGAAGCATCCGAAAGCCTTGGCAAGGAGATGCGCTATATTTCTAAAAGCCTGTATGAAAAGGGCGAACGCACGGCCGGCTTGCTCCAGGAAAAGCTCTTTGAATACTATGGCTGGCACCATCAGGCCACCGGTGGCAGGCGCACCGCGGCTCTGATCGCAGCTCAGTACCTTAAGCAGATACCCGGTCTGACCACGGTCTATGTCTCCAGCTCCGAAACCAGGACCCTAACCCGCTATTCTGAAAAAGGTGTGGCGCGCTATGCCATCATTCAGCTTGATAAGGATTACGCCCATCAGATCATGGAGATCAACCGGATCACCCCGGAGGCCTTCCGACGCGGCTATGTGCTGGGAGAATCGGAGGGCTTTTACGATGTCACGCTCTTTGTCAGTTATAAACATACCGAATGGGCCCAGCCGCCCATGGACGGTAAACTCAGGATCATCAAACCGGATTTCAGTTGGTTGGCCGTTGACCGTGAAATGATCCTGCCCCTTTCGCACGC
>JAPLJM010000295.1 GCA_026388595.1 Deltaproteobacteria bacterium | reverse complement strand
GTCGATGGCTGCCTCCTTGAGGGATTCATAGTCGCCGATCGTTAGAGAGGTGCTGTTGACCTTTTCATAGCCCCTGACGCCCGCCCAGATCGTCCAGGGATCAATGTAGGCAGAGGGTTGCAGGAAGAAATCCCCCGCCATGCCCACCGTGTCCCGGGGTGTGGAAGGCCCGAATATGGGCCAGATGATATAGAAACCCTGCCCCAGGCCATAGACGCCCAGCGTTTGACCAAAATCCCGATCCTGTTTTCCCAGGTTGATCTCCTTGTCGGATGCAGGATCAAAAAATCCGCCGATGCCGCAAAGGGTGTTCACCATAAAGCGTCCGAGTTCCGTGGCCGCACCGCCGAAGTCCGCCTGCAACAGTGAATTGACAAAGCGGATCGGGAATCTGAGGTTCGAGAAGAAATTGTCCACACCGACCCGAGCCACCTCGGGTACGACATAGCCATATCCCTGAGCCACGGGTTTGAGCACCCAGAAGTACAATTTATCGTTGAAATGGTACATGGCCCTGTTGAAGGGCTCCAGAGGATCGGCAATGTCCGCCCGCTCCGCGCTGCCGTCTTCCCGGGCATCCTCTGTAAAATCGCCAAGCCCTTCCTGGCCATCGAGATTCCCTGGTTCAGCTTTAACCGGCAGTCCCGGCGCCGGCTGAACGGGCTGTTCCGCACCGGAGGCGACCATAACGGGCGGCGGCGGAAGCGCCGTCGCAGGGGCTGCAAGGGGGGTGACGGGATCGGGTGAGTGAGCGCAACCCACCGCGAGCAGGGCGAACAGCATGACCGGCAACAGAAAGAGTTTCACGCGCCGGCCGCCCTTCAGGATTAACGGATTTCGGGGGTTAATGCGGAGTTCCAAACGCCTTCGCCTAGTGTTCCTTCACCTTCTGCCGCAGGGTCACGAGCAGTTGTTCAGGTGAATTTTTTGCCAGGATCTCATTGAACTGGGTACGATAATTCAGGATCAGGCTCACATTCTCGATAACGACATCGTACACCTTCCAAGTGCCGTTCTTCAGAATCATCCGATAGGAGATCGGAATCTCTTTCGAGGCGGTGACGACTCTCGTTTGCACCTCAACCTGATTTTCCGACAGCGTGCTTTCCCTGTCAAACACAATTTTCTCATTGGTATAGGAAAGGATTTTGTCGATATAAGCCTTCTCCAGCACCTGCCGAAAAAGCTGGACGAACTCCTGGCGCTGAGCAGCGTTCAGGCTGTTCCAGTTCCTGGCCAAAGTACGCCGCGACAGTTCGACGTCATCGAACATGCGTTCATAGATAGGCCGGAGCTTTTCTTTCTTGATCGCTTTGGCCGATGCGGGTTTGAGCTTCGGATCGCGCAGCACATCGAGCACTTTGTTCACATTTGCCTGGACCGTATCGGTTGGTACGCCGGCGTACACCGGCAGATTGAACAGAAAGATCATCAGCATAATGACGGCAACGGCAAGCTGTCTTTTCATGGCTTCTCTCCTTTAACCTTATCAGGCTCCGCCTGCTTCTTCACATCACCAAAGGCATATTTGCCGATCAAATCGGCAATGTCTACGGCCGGTTGTGTTTCTGTAATGGTTCCACCCGGCTTAAGCGGTGTTCCAGCGCCCCCGGGATCGATATTGAGGTATTTGTCACCGATCAACCCTTCCGTTTCGATGGCGGCGATGGCATCATCATAAACCATAATCCCATTGCGGACCCTGATTTCCACCACCGCCTTTTGATCTTTCTGGTCCATGGAAAGCTGCGCCACACGGCCGACTTGAATGCCCGAAATATAAACGGCGCTGCCTGACCTCAGGCCCGTAACCGAGGTGAATCGGGCAGAGAGGGAATAGGCGTCGTCACCCAGTAGAGAAACATGACCGAGCTTAAGCGTCATATAGCCAACACAGAGGAGCCCGAAGACCAGAAAAATGCCAACAGTGGTTTCCATC
>JAPLJM010000073.1 GCA_026388595.1 Deltaproteobacteria bacterium | reverse complement strand
AGCAAACCCATCCTGCCGTCGAAGAGTTGAAAATCGGCAGCAAAGTCAAAGATCTCCGTGAAAGAAACTTTTTTACCCTCCAGGACTTGGCTGCAAAGACCGGGCTATCCAAATCCCTTCTGTCGGAAATAGAAGCGGATGAAATCATGCCGCCCGTGGCTACGCTGCTCAAGCTGGCCAAGGCGCTCAATGTGGGCATGGCTTATTTCTTCAAGGATGAAGCACCGGCCGAGCAGATTTCCGTCACCCGGTCCGGCGAACGGCTCAGCGTCAAGCGCAGACCCCATCACCGGGAAGGCGAGGTCGATTACATCTACGAATCCCTCGAAGCCAGGATGCCCGGCAAGCATATGGAGCCGCTCCTCGTCGACTTTGTACCGATGGACACGGCCGATATGGTGTTCACCAGCCACGAGGGAGAGGAATTTATTTTTCTGCTGGACGGAAAATTGGAGTTCCGAACCAATGACCGGATGGAAACGCTTTCTGCCGGAGACGCCCTTTACTTTGACGCCAGCCTGAACCACAGCTTCCGTTCGCTCACCGACGCCCCGGCAAGAGCGGTGGTCGTTGTCTGGAATAAAACCTGAAGAGAGAGTTTTGCATAACCGGCGAAAAATGGTTCGGAAGCGGCGAAGCCATTTTTCAAAGGTTTTGTAGAGGGTAAGCCCATGATTGAAATCCGTTTTCACGGACGCGGGGGGCAGGGGACGGTGGTTGCCACCATCCTGCTGGCCAAAGCCTTTTTTCAGGCGGGCTATCAGGTGCAGAGTTTTCCCTTTTTCGGCGTCGAGCGGCGCGGCGCCCCGGTTGAAGCCTATGTTCGCCTGGATAAGGAAAAGATCCTCTTACGGACCAACGTCACCGCGCCGGATCACGTAGCCGTTCAGGATCAGACCCTCCTGCACAGCATCAATGTCACCCGGGGCCTGAAGCCGGGCGGGTGGATTCTGATCAACAGCCCCTCACAGCCTGCCGATCTAGCGCCATTTGCCGGTTATCAGCTCGCCCATGTGGACGCCAATCAGATCGCCCTGCATCACCGGTTGGGGACGCGCACACACCCCATTGTCAATACCTCCATGATGGGGGCCTTTGCGCGGATGCTGGAGATGCCGCCTTTGGACGCCATTGCGGCAGCCATCCGGGAGGATCTGCCGGCAGAGGCCCAGAGGAATATCGAGGCGGCCCGTGAAGCTTATGAAGAAGTCTGTCTGCTGGGCAGGATCGGTTAAGAACATCAGGGAATTAAAATGAAAGAATCAGTGAATCCAAATCCCCTATTCATGCCGCGCACCTATCTCACGACGGAGAGCAACAAAACCGGCTCGTGGCGCTTTCTGCGCCCTCGGTATGATGAAAAGACGTCGCCCTGCAGCGCAAGCTGCCCGGCCGGTGAGGACATCGCCCGGATCGAGATGCTGGCGACGCAGGGGCTTTTCAAGGAGGCCTGGGAACAGATTCTGCTGGAGAATCCCTTCCCCTCCGTCTGCGGGCGCGTCTGCTTCCATCCCTGCGAGGACCGGTGCAACCGGCGGGACTTCGACGACGCCGTGGCCATTCACAGCCTCGAGCGGTTTCTGGCCGATACGGCCATCCGCTACGGAATCAAGCCGGAACTGGAAAAGAGAGCGCCCCGCAAAGAGCGAATCGCCATTGTCGGCTCCGGTCCGGCGGGACTTGGGGCCGCCTGGTTCCTTTCCCTGCTGGGTTATTCCTGCCAGGTCTTTGAAGCATCAGGGGAAGCCGGCGGCGTGCTGCGCTGGGGCATTCCCTCCTACCGCCTGCCCCTTTCCGCTCTCCGGCACGATATTCATCAGATCGAGGCTCAGGGCGTCGCCATCCTCACAGGAAAGCCGGTGACGGCCGAGCTTTTGTCTTCCCTGACGAAAGACTATGACGCCGTTTTCATGGGGTGTGGTCACGGTCAGGGGATGTCGATGAACATCCCCGGCGAAGATTTGCAGGGCGTCGGCGAGGGATTGGATTTTCTCAGGCACATTCGTGAGGGTCATGTACTGCCCTGTCCGGGGGTGTCGGCAGTGATCGGCGGCGGCAATACCGCAGTCGATGTGGCTCGCAGCGTCGTCCGCCTCGGTGGAAAAGCCCTGCTGCTCTACCGGCGCCGTCGTCGGGACATGCCCGCCTTCGATCTGGAGGTGGAGATGGCCCTCGAGGAGGGGGTGGAGCTTCAGGAACTCGTGGCCCCTGCGTCTGTTGTCGAGCAGAGCGGACAGATCCTGTTAACCCTGCAGGATATGATAATTGCCGGCGAGGAAGGCGGCCGGGGAAGTGTCGTTCACGATCCCGGAAAAACCCGCCAGCTCCGGGTCGACCGGATTTTCAAGGCCATCGGTGCCGAGCCTGTTGAACCCTGGTATCAGCCGGCTGCGGACCCGGCCCTGCTGGCACTCAGTCATGCCGTTCTGGACCGCCGCAATTCCGGCGCCGTCATGGTCTACGGCGGCGATCTGACCAACGATACAAAAAGCGTGGTACATGCCGTCGCCTCCGGCAAGCAGGCGGCCATGGCCCTGGATACGCTTTTTCAGGAAGGGATCGAGGCCGTTGTCCCGAAACTGGAGACCTGCCGGGTCGGCCCCGGTCCGTCCCTTTCCATGGAGATCTATCTGGGCGGGGCGCGGCAGCTCCGGAATCCGCATGTGGTCTGCTATGAGGAAATCAACACCGATCATTTTCAGTTCAGCCCCCGGGTGACCCAGCCCCGTCTGCTCAAAGAGGAACGGGCCGAATCTTTTGAGGAAATCGACCTGAAGATCTCCGCCCATCTGGCGATGAAAGAGGCGGAGCGCTGCTTCAACTGCGGCATCTGCAACCAGTGCGACAACTGCTTCATCTTCTGCCCGGACACGTCGGTCATCCGGGACAAGGATCACCAGGGGCGGCATATCAACTACGACTACTGCAAGGGATGTGGCCTGTGCGTCGTGGAATGCCCCCGCAATGCCATGTCCCTGGGGGGGGAGACGTCATGAAACGCGTTCTGGAGGGAAGCCACGCCGTTGCCGAAGCGGTGCGCCTGGCGAAGGTTCAGGTGATTTCCGCCTATCCCATCACCCCGCAGACCCATATTGTGGAAATCCTGTCGGAATACTGCACCAAGGGGCAGATGAACGCCAGGTTTCTGCGGGTGGAAAGCGAACACTCCTGTATGGCCGCGCTGATCGGCGCCCAGACCGCCGGGGTGAGAACCTTTACGGCCACTTCCGGGCAGGGGTTGGCCCTGATGCATGAGCTGCTGCACTGGGCGTCCGGCGCCCGGTTGCCCATCGTCATGGCCGAGGTCAACCGAGCCCTCGCGCCGGGTTGGAATATCTGGGTCGACCAGACGGACAGCCTGGCCCAGCGCGACACGGGTTGGATCCAGATGTACTGCGAAGACGGCCAGGAGGTCCTCGATTCGACCCTCCAGGCCTTTTATCTGGCGGAGACGGTGAATCTTCCCGTTATGATCGTGCTCGACGCCTTCTATCTTTCCCATACCTATGAACCGGTGGACGTCCCCAGCCAGGAGGAAGTGGACCGGTTTCTGCCCCCCTATGTTCCCAAATTTCAACTGGATACAGGGCAGCCCTGCGGTTTCGGCCCCCTGGTAACGCCCAACGATTACATGGAAATGCGCTATCACATCGCCATGGCCATGGACGACGCCCTGATCCGCTTCGACGAGATTGAATCTGCCTTTGCGGCACAGTTCCAGCGGCGCTACGGACCGGTGGAAGCGATCGAATGTAAGGATGCCGAGATTATCTTCGTGACGACGGGAACGGTGACGAGCACCT
>JAPLJM010000303.1 GCA_026388595.1 Deltaproteobacteria bacterium | reverse complement strand
GGCATGATCGAAAAATTTGATCTGCTCAACGCCAATGTCTATCGGAAAATCCCCGTTACGCTGTTTATGGATGATTATCGCTGGGAAAAGACAGACATGGTCAAAAAGATGCAGGCAGCAGCGAAATAAAGCACAAATCGCCTGCTAAGCAGAAATCTTAACACATGATATTTTAGAAGCCCCCGGCCACAAAACCAGCCGGAGGCTTCTGTTTTAAGCCATAGATTACAGCCCCATAAACCGGGCGCAGATCACCTTCATGATCTCGTTGGTTCCGGCAAAGATCCGTGTCACCCGGATATCCCGCCAGGCCCGGGCGATGGGATATTCCTCGCAGTAGCCGTAACCGCCGTGGAGCTGGACGCACCGGTCCGCCACCCGGCAGGCCATGTCGGTGATCCAGAACTTGGACATAGACACATCCACCACAATTTCTTTGCCTTCCATGTGATCCACGATCAGCTTATCCAGGAAGGTCCGGCCCAGGCGGATATCCGTGGCCATTTCAACAATCTCGAACTGGGTATTCTGAAACTTGGAAAGAGGCTTCCCGAAGGCAGTGCGCTCCTTGCAGTATTTGATGGTCATCTCCAGCATCAGCTCAGCGCCGGCCATGGCGCCGATGGCGCACATCAGCCGTTCCTGCTGCAGTTTGAGCATCAGCTTCAGGAAGCCGGTCCCCTTGTCCCCCAGGCGATTGGCGATGGGAACCCGGCATTCCGTAAAATAAAGTTCCGCCGTATCCTGGGAATGCCATCCCACCTTCTTGATCTGCTTTCCCTTCTCGAAGCCGGGGGTTCCGGCCTCCACCAGGTAAAGGTCCACGGCCCGGTGCGGGTTGGTCTCTGCCGGATCTTTCGCAGCCAGAATCAGGAGGTCGCAGTTGATTCCGTTGCTGATGAAGGTTTTCTGACCGTTGAAGACAATCTGGTCGCCCTGTTCGACGGCCGTCGTCCGAATCGCCGCCAGGTCGCTGCCCGTATTGGGCTCCGTCATGGCAATGGCCGTGATGATGTCGCCGGAGACACAGCCGGGGAGATACTTCTTTTTTTGTTCTTCCGAACCGAAGGCAGCGATATAGGGAACAATGATGTCGCTGTGTAGAGGCGCCGCCAGCCCGTTAAAATTGGTCCGGGCGATTTCTTCGGCCACGATCACGGAGTAGAGAAAATCGCAGCCGGCGCCGCCGTATTCTTCCGGCACCGCCGTGCAGAGAAATCCCTGCTCCCCCATCTTCTTCCAGGCCGACCGGGGGACAATGCAGGCTTCCTCCCATTCTTCCGCATTGGGCGTGATTTCCTTTTCCAGAAATCTTTTCAGGGTTTGCCGAAAGATCCTGTGTTCATCGGCATATTGGATAATGTCCATTTTCTTCTCCTTCCTTATCAAATGACTTCGTAAAAAGGTCCAGAGGCAAGGCGCGCAATGCCCGAGGAGAGAGGCGTACTTAAGCGTACGCCGCAACGACGAGGGATGCAGCGCAACACAGCATTCGGGTTTTTTACAGTGTCGTCAATTTTCATATTTTCCGACAATCGAAATAGCACATACATTCTGATGCGGAAAG
>JAPLJM010000021.1 GCA_026388595.1 Deltaproteobacteria bacterium | reverse complement strand
TCTCCCGGGGAATCACATCACGGACTTCTGCGCCTTCAAACATATCCAGCACCTTCTGCAGGAGCGGCTGGTTCAGCGCCTGCCGTTTTATCTCTTGCAGCCTGCCGTTTTTGCCGCCGTTATTCTGGCTCCGGGCGCCATTTTCAGGCTCCGGCGCCAGGATCTCAATTTTTACCCGGACCTCATCATGGAAAAAATCTTTTGTCATTTCGGCGATCCGGTCTTTATGGGACTGCTCATTGATATCATCGAGGAAGATATAACCCTGTGGAAAACCGATCCGCAGAGATCCCTTTTCAAAACCGATCACTTTGCCCGGTTCAATTTTTGACCACAGCGGATGGCTTTTCTTTTTTACAAAATCCTTGTAGGTCTCCCAGAGGTGCTCGGGATCCCGGCCTTCCCTGACTTCAGCGGCGTGCCCGCCCGACGTGTCTTGATCTGAACCAGGCAGCCCGCACCCCTCCTCATCGGTGGCAGTCGGGGACGCCGGCATTGAACGGCCCGCCGCCGGGGCCGGGGAAGCTCCCCCCACAGGCCTGGACGGGGATAGGGGCAGCGGCGCCGGGCTGTCCGCAGAAAGCTGCCGTTCCAGACCCTCCATCCGGGAAAGGACCTCAGCCACGGACACCAGGGGCTCCAGGTAACACATTCTGACCAGAATCGCCTCCAGATTTAACCTGGGGTTCTGGCTCCGCCTGACATTTTCCTCTTCCGCCATCAGGAGGTCCAGCAGTCCCTGAAGCGTCTCCCGGGAAACAGGCCCCGTCTGCACTCTCAGCCTGGCCAGCTCTTCATCGGCCATCTCCAGAAGCCCCCTGTCCTGTCCCACGATTTTCGTGAGCAGCAGGTTCCGGAAATGTCCAAGAAGCGCCTGATAGAAGTATTTCATATCCAGCCCGGCATAGTACCCGTCTTCAATGATCTTGAGACACTGGCCGGCATCCCGCACAAAGACGGCCTCGGAGAGCAGATAGAGGAACCGCCGGTCCGTCAGTCCCAGCAATTCTTCAATCTCCCCGTCCTGAATGTCGGTGCCGGCAAAAGCGATCACCTGGTCAAAGATGCTCTGGGCGTCTCTCATGCTACCGTCGCCCGCCGCAGCAATCCAGGTCAGACCCCGTTCCGTGATCTGAATCCCGTCTGCCCCGGCGATTTTTTTCAGATTTTCGGCGATTGCGCGAATGGAGATCCGCCGGAAATCATAACATTGGCAGCGCGACAGGATGGTCGCGGGGATTTTATGCGTTTCCGTGGTGGCAAAGATGAAAACAACATGGGCCGGCGGTTCTTCAAGGGTCTTCAGCAGGGCGTTGAAGGCCTCCCGGGTCAGCATGTGAACTTCATCGATGATATAGACTTTATACCGTGACGTCAGCGGCAGAAACTTCAGATTTTCACGCAGTTCCCGGATCTCGTCAATCCCCCGGTTGGAAGCGCCATCGACTTCACGCACATCCATGGCGATCCCCTCGGTGATTTCCCGGCAGTTCGCGCATTGGTTGCAGGGCGTCTCCGTCGGGCCTGTTTCACAATTCAACGCCTTGGCCAGAATCCGGGCCACGGAGGTTTTACCCACCCCGCGCGGACCGCTGAAGATGAAGGCATGGGCAATGCGTTGATAGCGGATGGCGTTCTGGAGGGTCTTGACCGCCTGCTCCTGACCGATCACGTCTTCAAAGGTCTGGGGTCGCCATTTACGGGCTAAAACAAGATAATCCATAAGTTCCTGTGATGAGCGCTTTGCATAACCGGCGAAAAATGGTTCGCAAGCGGCGAATCAAATGTTTTTCGCCTTTCCAGTGCTGAAGTTAAACGCTTGTTTTTAATCATAATATGATACGAACAGATATGAAGCGAAAAAGATTTTTGAGCGGCGGCGAAGCCATTTTTCAAAGGTCTCCTTGTGATCGTTGCCCCTGTCGGCGGGACAGAATAGGGGTGCTCCCCATCCCCTGTTATCCCCTCCCGCCATGGGGGGGGAACAGGGTGGACGCCTTTAATAATCAAGGGGAATACATGATAGCCAGGTTACCTGCAGCACACGTCGAACAATGCTGCCGCTGCTTCCTTCCGGACCTGACGGGGTTCACACGCCTCCATTGCACAGGACCCGGCTATCAATCTCGAAGTTCCGGTCAATTCTATCTTTCCATCCGATCCGTCACAAAACCGGACGGAACAGATGCAATCGCCATCATCAGCAAAATGGCGGAGAGAGGGGGATTCGAACCCCTCAGGAACAGATAAAATAGATCTCGGTTGTTAATGGCGGAGAGAGGGGGATTCGAACCCCCGTGAGAGCTTTTGGCCCCCAAATCGATTTCGAGTCGATCCCGTTACGACCACTTCGGTACCTCTCCGCAGCCATTTACCCCGAAACGGGAGGCGATCCTACCCTCTTTTCTTTAAAAAATCCACTCAAAATTTCTTCACAGGTTTCCCTGAGTATTCCTGCGGTTACATCAACCCGGTGGTTGAGTCGTTCGTCTTCCAGGATTCTGTATAGGGAGGCGACGCCCCCGCCTTTGGGATCCCCGGCGCCATAGACCAGCCGGCTGATACGGGCCTGGATGATGACACCGGCGCACATGATGCAGGGTTCCAGCGTGACATAAAGGGTGCTTCCCGTGAGCCGGTAGTTCCCTATCTGCGCCGCCGCCTGACGGATGGCCAGCATCTCGGCATGGGCGGAAGGATCATGTCCGGCAATGGGGTGGTTATGGGCTGCGGAGAGGATCTCCCCGCCGCGGACCAGGACCGCCCCCACCGGAACTTCTCCCGCCTCCCGGGCCAGTCTGGCCTGAGCAAGCGCCAAGCCCATGAATTTCTCATCTTTTTCCTGATTCATCCCATCACGCACGCCAGTTCACAAGCCCTCTCAAGGAATATTTTGCTTTTTCCCGGTAGATTGCCCTATATTAAAGTTTATGAAAGGCCTCTCCCGACAGACCTCACAAAAAATTCTGATCATGGCCGCCGTGGTTTCTGTCGGCGGCCATTTGCTGATGCTCTCCATGGCCGGCCTGATTGGCCCGGGCAATGCTTCGATCGGATTGCCAACG
Organism: Deltaproteobacteria bacterium; assembly: GCA_026388595.1. Lineage (GTDB taxonomy): Bacteria > Desulfobacterota > Syntrophia > Syntrophales > Fen-1087 > JAPLJM01. Next base: position 1,212 of record JAPLJM010000021.1, on the reverse strand, counting down.
TTTACCGTGGAGCTTCGCGAAGCCCTTGAGCAAGTTGAGCAACCTGAAAACGACGAGCAGCAACAACCGGCGCCGGCTTCAAACGAAAATGCCGTTTCCCCCCGGGCCGCCCAGGAAGAAATCATCGATCTGGGCAACCGGGACGGTAAATACGTCCCCTATGTAAAGAAAATCAAGCAAAAGATTGACAAGCTTTGGGCTTATCCCAAACAGGCCTATGAACGGCGGGAAACCGGCATTGTGGTCTTGAGTTTTTCCATTAACCGCAATGGCCGCCTGGACAAGAAAGAGATTGTTGAATCTTCCGGGTTCGCCGCGCTCGACCAGAGCGCCCTGGACGTCGTCGGCGCCGCCGCCCCTTTCTATTCCTTTCCTGCAGACATGAAGCTCTCACGGCTCCATATCGTCGCTACGTTCAAATACCGCATCGACGACTGACGGCTATGTAAAAATTCCGGATGCTGCGTTGCGCTGCATCCCTCGTCATTGCGGCGTACAACCAAGTACGACTCATTCCTCAGGATTTGCGCGCCTTGCCTGCGGACTTTTTACATAGCCGTCCCATTTTCATGGGCTCAGCATGAATGAGTCATGGGATCAGATCTGGGAAATCAGTTCGGCCAAATGACGGTTCAGCTCCAGCAGCCGGTCTCTGATCTCTGTCTGTTCCACCCAAGCATGGGATTCCAGTTTCGCCTGGCGCTCCCGGATCTGGGCCAGCCGGACGTCCATTTCACCCAGAAGGTAGGCCCAATCGATCCTGGGCGCTGCTTTTTCCGGACAGGCCACCCGCTTCAACGCTTCACCCGGCATGAGCGTGCTTTCTTCCAGATAATCGGGAATGAGAACCTCGAACCCGAATTTCTCATGAATGAGCCCCGCCAGGACCTGCTGGGCAGAATATTCGCCGTGCACCAGAAAGACCTGCATCGCCCGGTTTTCAAAGTGGCTCAGCCAGTCCAGGAGCTGGGTCTGTCCGGCGTGTGCGGAAAAACCATTAATCGTGTACACTTTGGCCTTCACGGCCACGTCCTCATTGAATATCCGCACTTTTTCAGCGCCGTCCACAATTTTGCGACCCGTCGTTCCCTGGGCCTGAAACCCCACAATGACCACGCTGGCCCCTTCGCGCCAGAGATTATGCTTTAAGTGATGCTTGATCCGTCCCGCGTCGGCCATGCCGCTCGCGGAGATGACAATGGCCGGCCCCGG
>JAPLJM010000362.1 GCA_026388595.1 Deltaproteobacteria bacterium | reverse complement strand
GCCGTCAAAGTCCAGGACCAGGCGCCGGACCGGGGCATTTACGCCTCCCTGGCCAAGAATACGGCAGCGGAAGCCGCGCTGTTCTGCAGCGCCGAAGGCCTTCACCTTCACGGCGGCTACGGGTTTATGTCCGAATACGAGATCTCCAAGCTTTCCCGCGATGCCCACATCATTGACATCTATGAAGGGGTGCGGGAAGTCCAGAACATGATCATCGGGCGGGAGATCATCTGATCATGCTGTATTTACACGGCCTTGGACATTATTATCCGGAAAACGTCATTTCCAATCGCTTTCTGGAGGACCTGGATATCGGCACCACGGAAGACTGGATTCTGGAGCGGGTCGGCATCAGGACAAGACGCACTGCACTGCCCCTCGATTATATCCGGGACACAAAAAACAGCGATCTGCGCACCGCCCTCGATGTCAGTATGTGGAGCAACACGAAAACCGGCGCCGCCGCCGCACGGATGGCCATTGCCCGGGCGGGGATCAAGGCGAACGATATCGGTCTGGTCATATCCGGCAGTTCCGCCCCGGACACCCTGACACCCGCCGAGGCGGCCACCATCGCCGCAGAGCTGGGCATCGATGCCCCCTGTTTCGACCTGAATTCCGCCTGTACATCCTTCGGCATGCAGATTCATTTTCTCAGCATGATGAGGCCCGCAGCCCTTCCCCCCTTCATCCTGCTGGTCAATCCGGAAAACCTGACCCGGTCCGTCAATTATGCCGACCGCAGCGTGGCGGTCCTTTTCGGCGACGGCAGCGCCGCAGCCGTGCTTTCCGCGGCCATCCCTTCGCAGATGGGATTTACGGCCTGCCAATGCGATACCAAGGCCTCGGCCTGCCAGAAGGTCACCATTACCCGGACAGGCCATTTCCAGCAGGACGGCAGCGCCGTGCAGGGATTTGCCATCCGCCGGTCCACGGAGTCCATCCGACTGCTCCAGGCGTCCTTCCCGGTCAACAACGGCCATCGCTTTATTTTTGTCGGACATCAGGCCAATCTGGGAATGCTCCAAACCGTCTGTGAACGCACGGGGATCGCCCCGGAGAACCACTGGCAGAACGTGGTGGATTTCGGCAATACGGGCTGTTCCAGTGCCCCCGCCGTCCTGAGCCAGAATTGGGACCGGCTCCGTCCCGGCGATCATGTGGCCCTGGCGCTGGTGGGAGGCGGGCTGACGTGGGTGCACCTGATCCTGAAAGTGGAGGAACATCAATGACCTATCAAGAATTTAAATCCGGGAATGCTTTCTCGCATGAAGACCTGCTCGCCTTTGCATACGGCAGCCTGGTGGACGATCCGCCTGAGGATTTTGACGCCCGCCTGCCGGCGCCGCCTTTTTTGATGGTGGATCGCGTCCTGACCTTTGAGGCCGCCGGTCCCCATGGAACCATCGTCGCCGAGCAGGACATCCGTCTGGACGCCTGGTACTTTCAGTGCCACATGCCCGGCGATCCCGTTCAGCCCGGCTGTCTCTGTGTGGACGCCGTATGGCAGCTGCTCGGCTTCTACTGCGTCTGGCGTGGGGCGCTGGGGGCGGGAAGGGCCCTGGGCTGCGGGGAGGTTGCCTTCAACGGTCAGGTGCG
>JAPLJM010000247.1 GCA_026388595.1 Deltaproteobacteria bacterium | reverse complement strand
TCAGTCATTCTGGACAACGGACGGACGATCGCAAATAATCCGTTAGAACTGCGGGACGGCAGGTTGTCCATGAACTTTGACCATCTGATGGAATGCCTGGATAAAAACGCGAAACTCCTGTTCTTTTGCAGTCCCCATAATCCCGGTGGGACCGTCTGGAGAAGAGATGAACTTGAAAGACTCGGTGAAATCTGCAAAAAGAATGGAACGATCATCGTCTCTGACGAGATTCATTCCGATCTGGTCTTTCAGGGGCATAAACACATCCCGACGGCATCCCTCTTGGAAGAAGCGTCTCAAAACACCATCACCTTAATATCTCCCAGCAAGACGTTCAATCTATCGGGCCTGACAACATCGGTCGCCATTATTCCCGATCACGACCTCCGGCGGCGATTTCGACAAACGATCCAGGGTCTGCACTGGAATATCCCCAATATTTTCAGCATCACCGCGTTTGAATCGGCTTACCGGCAAGGTGACACATGGCAGAAACAATTATTGACTTATCTTGAAAATAATCTGAATATTTTAATGGATTTTTTTGAATCGGAGGTCACACCGATAAAAGTCATCAAGCCGGAGGGAACCTATCTTGTATGGCTTGACTGCCGAGAATTGGGCATGGGCCGGGATGAGCTCAAGGCATTCATGACCGGCAAGGCAAAGGTTGGCCTGAATGACGGATGCCTTTTCGGGGTCGGAGGGGAAGGGTTTCAACGGATGAATATCGCATGTCCGCTGCCTGTCTTAATAAAGGCGTTGGAAAGAATCAAGCACGCTGTAAAAACCTTATAACCGGCATGTTGCTGCATTTACTAGCGGATCAGGAGCTCCGAAGTCAAATCCAGGATGCCCTTTGGCGTGTAGAAGAATAATTCATGAGCCACAATGTGCTGGCGTTTGTCCGCTGCCTCTTTGAAAACAGGAACAATTTCAATAGCCGTTACCTCCGCCCACTGGCCCTCCATATCAATGCGAACAACCACACCCTGCGCGTTGCGTTCATGAGGGATGTTGTAAGAGGCCAGCACCCGTGCAACGAAATCATTCTTTTGTTTGACCACATAAGCCGCCCGCTGCTGCATCGCCCGGATTTTACCATATTCCTGGGCGTGAGCGGACTGTAAACATACAGAAAGCAGAACCAATCCCAGAAAACAAATGCGTATTTTCATGATATACTCCTCTCTTCACATCGGCTGAATATGTCCTTTCAAATTATTTTACCGCCATTTCTTCCCATAAGCCAGATAAAGTTTTTTCTCGTCAATCTTGAATTTGTATCATCCCGAAAAACCTGATACAATGAATCATAATTATTGCCAATCTCATAAAGCTTTTCGGCGCCTGCTGATCTATCGATTAAAGGAAAGGATATGGCCGATAAGGACAAAGCAAACCTGCCTGAATTGAAAAGCATGCCGAAGCATCGGGCGGAAAAACCTTACAACCGGCTCGGATCGGAGAAGAGTCCCTATCTTCTTCAGCATGCCGATAATCCCGTGAACTGGTACCCCTGGGGTTCGGAAGCCTTTGAGCGGGCACAGAAGGAGGACAAGCCGGTCTTTCTGTCCATCGGATATTCCACCTGCCACTGGTGCCATGTCATGGCCCATGAATCTTTCGAGGACCCCGACGTGGCCAGGCGCATGAACGAGGTCTTCGTCTCCATCAAGGTCGATCGGGAAGAGCGGCCCGACATCGATACGCTTTACATGACCGTCTGCCAGATGATGACCGGCGGCGGGGGTTGGCCCCTGACCATTATGATGATGCCGGACAAAAAACCTTTCTTCGCCGGCACCTATTTTCCCAGGGAAAGCCGCGGGGGCCGCATCGGCATGCTGGAGCTGATCCAGTCCATCAGGATGCTATGGACAACCCGGCGGGCAGAACTCCTGTCCTCCGCCGATCAGACCACTTCGACCCTGAAACAGATGGCGGCCAAGGCGTCGCCCGGCGACCCGCTGAACGCGGCGCTCCTGGATGAGGCTTTCAGGGACCTGTCGGCCCGGTTCGATTCTCAGCATGGCGGCTTCGGGAGTGCACCCAAGTTCCCCACGGCCCAGAATTTTCTTTTCCTGCTCCGATACTGGCGGCAAGGAAGGAACGCCAGGGCGCTGGAAATGGTCGACAAAACCCTCACCGCCATGCGCCGGGGGGGCATCTACGATCACATCGGTTTCGGTTTCCACCGTTATTCGACGGATGCCCGCTGGTTCCTGCCCCACTTTGAAAAAATGCTCTACGACCAGGCCATGCTGTCCATGGCCTACCTGGAGGCGTTTCAGGCGACAGGACGGCAGGAGCACGCCGGAACGGCGCGGGAGATCTGCGAGTACGTCCTCCGGGACATGACCTCCCCGGAAGGCGCGTTCTACGCTTCCGAAGACGCTGACAGCGAGGGGGAGGAAGGAAAGTTCTATCTCTGGTCGGAGGAAGAGATCCGCCGCATCCTGAATCGCGACGAGGCGGATTTGTTTGTTCCCGTCTTCAACCTGTCCGGGGCGGGGAACTTTGCCGAAGAGGCCACCGGCCGCAAGACAGGGAAAAACATCTTATACCGATCCGCGCCCTTGAGCGTTCTTGCGGAAAGACTGAACGTTCCGGAAGACGAGCTGGAAAGCAGACTCAATGCGATAGGTTACAGGCTTTTCGGGGTGAGGGAAAAGCGGGTCCACCCCTTTAAGGACGACAAAATCCTGGCCGACTGGAACGGCCTTATGATCGCCGCGCTCGCCCGGGGAGCCCAGGGATTGGACCGTCCCGAATATGCCGCGGCGGCGGCCGCCGCCGCCGACTTTGTCCTCAACCGCATGCGGACTCCCGACGGCAGGATTCTCCACCGGCACCGAGACGGCCAATCCGCCATCAAGGGCTTTCTGGATGATTATGCCTTCATGATCTGGGGGCTTCTCGATCTTTACGAGGCCACCTTTGAAGTTCATTACCTGGAAGCTGCCCTGGCGCTCAATGACCACCAGATAAAGCATTTCTGGGATGCGTCGGGAGGCGGGTTCTTCTTTTCCCCCGATGACGGTGAGGCGCTCATCGCCCGGCAAAAGGAGGTCTACGACGGCGCCATCCCCTCGGGCAATTCGGTGGCTATGCTCAACCTTCTCCGTCTGGCCCGGATGACAGGGCGCACGGACCTCGAGGAAAAGGCCATCGGCATCGGTCGGGCCTTTTCGCAGGCGATCCGTCAGGCCCCTTCCGCCTACATGCAGCTCATGGCAGCCGTCGACTTCATCCGCGGCCCCTCCCATGAAGTCGTCATCACCGGTGACCCCCTGGGAGCGGACACGAAAGCCATGACAAGAGCGCTCCGGACAATCTATCTGCCGAACAAGGTTGTGCTTCTGAGCCCCACGCAGGAGATGCCGCCGGAGATCGGCCGCATCGCTGC
>JAPLJM010000375.1 GCA_026388595.1 Deltaproteobacteria bacterium | reverse complement strand
TGCAAAGCATGTGCCAGTATTTTGACGATGGGCTTAAATAGTATCTTTATCTTAACAGGCACAGGCCGCGGGTGCAGGCAAGCCGTCATAAGGGATCAGCTCAAGGCTGCATCCGGACTTTATTGCCCTGTCGTCAGGCATGGTCGGCCATGCCGTATTCATTGACCTTGTTCCAGAGCGTCCGCACGCTGATTCCCAGGATTTTTGCCGCCTTTGTCTTGTTGCCCCCGACCTTGCTTAAGGTTTCGTTTATCAAGGTCTTTTCAACATCCTTCAGGGTCATATCCGAACCCATGGGGATCGCATCCAGGTCCGGCGGGGCGTCCGGCGCAGGCATGGAACCGGCAGCGGGAGTGTTCTCCAGATCCAGGCAAAGCGATTCCGGAAAAATCGTATCGCCGTCGGTCATCAGGACGGCCCTCTCAATGATATTCTCCAGTTCCCGCACATTCCCGGGAAAGGGATAGGCGTTAAGCAGTGCAGCAGCCCGGTCCGACAGGACAGGTTTTTTCGCGCCCTTATCCTTGCTGAATTTTTCAAGGAAACAGGATGCCAGGTAAAGGATGTCACCATTCCTCTCACGGAGCGGCGGAATTTTGACGGGGATCACATGCAGCCGATAGTAAAGGTCGCTGCGGAACGTTTTATTCTCAATGGCCGCATTCAAATTGACGTTGGTTGTGGAAATAAGCCGGACGTCAACGGGGATCGGGGCGCTGCCGCCCAGGCGGTCCACTTCCGATTCCTGTATGACACGCAGCAGCTTGGCCTGCATGTGCATATCCATCTCGCTCACCTCATCCAGGAGCAATGTCCCTCTGTCGGCCAGTTCGAATTTACCCAATTTTTTTTGCAAGGCGCCCGTAAAGGCCCCCTTTTCAAAACCGAACATTTCGCTTTCCAGAAGATTGTGCGGAATGGCGGCGCAGTTCACGGCGACCAGGGGTTTGTTTCTGCGATTGCTGCACTGATGAACATAGCGTGCGAACAGCTCTTTTCCGGTGCCGCTTTCCCCCTGAAGCATGATGCTGGATTTGCTTTTTGAAACATTTCTGAGCATATCCATGATTGCAATGAGTTTCGGATCTCTGGTCAGGATTCGATCCGCCGGGTCGGGTAATTCCTCATTCTGCGACGCTTCTCCGTCGGATGCATTCAGAACGCGCTCAACCACGGCCTCAAGCTCATCCAGGGAAAAGGGCTTCATGATGAACTCCGCCGCGCCTTCTTTCATGGCTTCGACAGCCGTGCTGACCGTGCCGTAAGCCGTGATGAGGATGACGGGAACATCTTTTGACAATTTTTTGACGCCCTGCAGCACCTCGATGCCGGTCATCCCCGGCATCCGCATATCCGTTACGACCAGGTTGAATTTATTCTTCTGAAAGATGCTCAGCGCTTCCCTGCCGTTTTCGGCAGCCACAATGCCATAACCGAAACTCTCCAGCGATTCCGAAAGGGCAAGCCGCATGGCATGATCATCATCGACAATAAGGATTCTTCCTTTTTTCATAAGCGGTTATCCTTATCTTCAGGCTTTGTCAGGGCGCTGATCAGCGGGAAGGTAAGCACAAAAGCCGTTCCCGCTTCCTCCGCATACTCCAGCCTTACCGATCCGTGATACAGATCGATAATGTTGTGTATGATCGCGAGCCCCAGGCCCCAATTCTTTTCCTGCGCATGGGACAGGCGAAGGAGAATATCGGACCGGAGGTCCTCGGGGGCGCCGGAGCATTTTTCGATGAAATGGATTTCAATGGCGCCCTGCTCTGCAAAATGGCGGGTGCTGATATCGAGGCGGCTGCTTTCCGGGAGGGCTTGCAATGCGTTCAGCGTCAGGTTCAGAAAGACCTGCTTCAACATATCGGGATTGCCTTCCACAACAGGCTCGATCTCTGCGTAATGAACCGACAGGAAAGCCGATTCTCGATCGGCAATCTGGTTGGAAAAATTCAGGATGTCCTTCAGGACATCGTGTATGTTCACGGATCTGACCGGCAAATGGTAGGTCTTGCTGAACTGGATCAGGCTTGAGATTTTGTTTTCCATATTTCTCACGGCCGCCAAAATCTGATTTGCCCGGTTGATATCCTTCTTTCGTTTCAATTCCTTGGCAAGCAGCGAGGCCAGCAGCGAGATGCTGCCCAGCGGATTTCTGATTTCATGAGCAATGTCGGCAGAAAGCTCCCCCATCGCGGCATATTTTTCGTCGTTATTCTCCTGTTCCCGCAGCCGCTCCATTTCAGTGATGTCTTTTAATGTAACGATTCCACCGGACAGGACGCCTCCCTCCCCGCGCAGGGGCCCGCCCGTCATCTCCATAATCCGGCCGTCGGACCCGATGATGCGACGGCCTGACACCTCAAACTTATCAGACAGGCGTCCCTTCCCGTCGAGGGGCAGGGTTGGCATCACCGGCAGGGCATGCAGGGGCCTATTGCCGAAGGCCTCATCGTTCAAAAGGGCTTTTGCACGGGGGTTCATGACCTGAATCTGTCCCTGCAGATCGATGATGATGACCCCCAGAGGCATGCTTTCAAATATTTCACTGTAACGGTGGGGCATTTTTTCCTGATTCATGGGCGTAGGGTTGCGTTATTGTTTGCTTCCAAATCGGCCGCCGCTGCTATACTTTTGTGTCCAACGGCCCTCCTCGAGGGCATAGTCGGAGATCTTTGCCCAGAAGGCGTCGCCGCCCGTATTTTTCAGATTTGCCAGGGTCTGCTCCGCCAGCGGCAGATTATTGGCGCGCAGCAATGTCAGGCCGGACTGAAAGGCTTCCCATTTTGCATCGACCACCGGTTGCCTGCCGGCGCCGCTGGTGAGGACAGCCTCAATGTCGGAAATGGATTTTTCAATCCCGGGTGTCGTTTTCCCCAGGGTGCTTTTTCTGAGGGCCTGGATCATGCCGGATGAGACATTCGGAAGGCCCAGATGTGCAAGGCTGAAGGCCGATTTCAGCAGGATGTCGATGTCGTCGTCGCGGATCAATCCGTTTTTCCGGCCCTTGAAGAAGAGGCCGGCCACCGAGAGGTGATCATTGAATTGCTGGTACTGATCGATCAGCGTGACCGTGCTGGTTTTCAACATGGCCAGGACGTCTCCGCGATCAGGGCTGTCCTGAAACTCCTTCACAAACCGCGACTGAACTTCATAGGATTCTTTGTACCGGCCGTTTTTCCATAAGACGCGTCCTTTTTGATAGTGGACATGCTCGATCATCGGCGCCGGGACTTTTTTTGAGAGCGCCGTGTCATAGCCGAGGACCGGGTCCCTCATATATTGGGACCCTGTCAGGCCGGGAGGGCGCTTCAACGCCGGATTGGCAAAGCCGATATCCGCCATGGCGATGATGCTGAGGACAGCCTCCGGCGTGTCGGGATAACCGGCGATGACCCGGCTGTACATCCCCACTGCCGATCGCGGCAGTTTCATTTCATCCAGGCCCTTGCCGATGAGGAGCAGGGCCGACACGCGCTGTTGACTTTTTGGCGCAAGGCTCACAAATTGAGCGAGCGAGCGGATGGCCTCTTCATATTTTCGGTCATGGTGATACTGCAGGCCGGCTTTCAGGCAATCCTCCGCCTGGGTCGGGGATACCTTCAGAGGCTGCGCCGCCTCGCTGGTTTCCGGCGTTTTTTCGATGGCTGCAACCTGGGAAGCGACCGGAAGCTGCTGTGGGGGGGGTATCAAGGCGGCCGCGGGCGAAACCGACGGTTGCGGCGGACGGGCCTCTTGAGTGGCCGCTGATTGGACCGGCGACGTCGGCCTCCCGCCAGAGGGGGCATTGTCCGCATATGACATTGTAATCGTTAATAAAATTAAGAATATTACATAGATTGCTTTCAAGGCGCCCTCCCATGGACAAAGTTCATGAATCATTGCCGCAGAAGTGCATCTGCAAATAATGTACCACTGATATGAATCCCCCACTGTTTGATGACAGACGAAAATGTCACTTTATGGCATCATCTTTGCATCGTTGAGTCGTATTTTTGGCCTTCTTTTTTCAGGAGCCGAATCATCGGCATGGGCTTTGTATCGACGGTTAAATCATTCGCCGGAGGCGGTTCAATCGGTTTCCCGGCAGGGTATGTATCAGGGGGCAAGTGACTTATGGGGATGCATCAAAACTATGAGGGCGAGGATCAGAGGCGTGAATACTCGAGAGTGGAGGCGTACGTTCCTTTTGAATATCGCATTGTCGCTCCCGGGGAAACGGGAAATATTAAGGCGCGAATATCGGGAAATACCGCCGCGACCGAATTCAGGCCGATTCCGGATCTGGGGGAGCATGAGCCTATTTTCGGAGAATGGATGAAGCTTCTCAATGCAAAGCTCGATACGATCCTTCGTCTCTTGACTCTCCAGCGTGAAGGATATTGCGGACTGTCATATAAAACGGTTAACATCAGCGGCGGCGGGATGAGTTTCCCATTGCCGGATCTTCTTCCGCTGGGGGAGACTCTGGAAATCAAACTCACGCTCACCTTGCAGCAACCCGTCGTCCTGTGCATCTATGGCGAGGTCGTCAAGGCCGATCGACGGGACAAGGGATATTTTATTGCGGTTCATTATGTTCACATGGAAGACTCTATCCGGGATGAGATCATCCGCTTTGTCTTTGAAAGGGAACGGGAAATCATCCGGGAGAAAAGGAGGTAGCCGCTCATGTTTGCCATTATCGGAATCCTTATTGTTCTTGGTTCGGTCATCGGCGGCTATCTGGAGGCGCATGGGAATCTCGCCGTCCTCGTCCAGCCGGCTGAACTCCTGATCATCGGCGGTGCGGCCATCGGCGCATTCCTGATCAGTACACCCCTGAAGATCGTCAAGC
>JAPLJM010000108.1 GCA_026388595.1 Deltaproteobacteria bacterium | reverse complement strand
GGTGATACGGCTCTTGAATCGTCACGCATCATGAATGCATTAAAGAAAAACCTATCGCAAAATGACGGCAAGATTTTCGATGGCATGTATTTTATACTGGACATAGATGACGGGGCCAACACGGAAAAGCTGACGTGCGCGGAAGCAGATGAAAGAATCAGGGGGAAAATGCGCTTTCCATTAACAGTGGAAGAAATAATCGCAGTGTTATTGCAGAGAACTGAACCGCCGGTCTATAATCTGCTGGCAGGCGGCTCTCGATACGAGCAGGATGACAGAATCCCCTTCTGCACAACAGAAAACAATAAAACATGTTTAAAAACATCTTTTTACAACACTATCCATCCGAATTCAGTAACTCTGTCCTGTGGGGCGCGCATTTAATCAAGCAACAGGCCCATTGATTCATCCCGGAACCCAATATCACGGCAAATCAATCGGGAAAGGATAGATATTATCCCTTGTCCCTAATGATGCTTGTGACAAAAATTATTTTTCTTGACTATTTTGTTTCCATCCTTTATATCTGGCCTGCAGTAAAAACAGTTAAAGTATAGTTATGTTGAATGGTTAACTTATGTAACTTGGCACGGATTGTAATCGATAGGTCCGCGGTTCAAATCCGCAGATCGGCTCCAGATTGTTGAACCGGAAAGATCCATTTAATCGTCTTTCAGAATGATATCCATGAAAACATCAGATAAATTCCTCGTAAGTGTGGTCATGGGCAGCGACTCCGACCTCGGTGTCATGGAAGAGTCCATGAAAATCCTGAAAGATTTTCAGGTTCCCTACGAAGTCGTGCTGACGTCGGCCCACCGATCCCCGGAAAGGACGGCCGACTTTGCGCAAAAGGCAGCCCTGAGGGGTATCCGGCTGATTATCGTCGGAGCCGGCGCTGCAGCACATCTGGCCGGCGTCATCGCCTCACAGACACTCCTGCCCGTCATCGGGGTCCCCATTGATGCCACGGCCTTGCAGGGCCTGGATGCGCTGCTGGCCACCGTACAGATGCCCGGCGGCATCCCCGTCGCCACGATGGCGATCGGGAAGGCCGGCGCAAAGAATGCCGCCCTGATGGCCATCCGGATCCTGGCCCTTACCGACGAAGCCCTCGAGAAGAAACTACAGACCTACATTCAGCAGATGGCCCGGGATGTGGAACGGAAGCAGGCCAATCTGAATGCCACAAATCCTTAAGATCAATCCCCGGCAACCGGAGTATGAGCAGATCCATCAAGCCATGCAGATCTTGCAGGCAGGCGGCGTCGTCGCCTATCCCACAGAGACCCTCTATGGGCTCGCCGTCGATGCCTTGAACGAGGGCGCAATAGAGCGGATATTCCAGATCAAGGGGCGGCAATTCAGCAACCCCATCGCTTTGATTGCCGGCAGCAAATACGAGATCTGCAGCCTCGTCGCAGAGATTCCCATTGCCGCACAGAGGTTGATGCAGGACTTTTGGCCAGGTCCGTTGACGCTGGTATTTACGGCCTCGCAAACAATCAGTCCGCGCCTGACCGCCGGGACCGGCAAGATCGGCATCCGTGTTTCCAGCCATCCCATTGCCGACACACTCGCCAATAGCCTGAGCGGCCCAATCACCGCGACCAGCGCCAATCATTCCGGTGCGCCCGAGTGCAGAACCGCCGGTGAGGTCCTGACAAGCCTCTCCGACCAGGTCGATCTGATCATCGACGGTGGACCCACGCCAGGCGGCAAAGGATCAACATTTATGGATATTACAACAGATCCCCCTGCCTGCTTGCGGGAAGGGGCCATACCCCTCCAAATCATTCAGGCTGCATTAAACGGAATCAAAGAGAATTATAGGCCTTAATAAATTCATCGATGCCGTCCTGGATGAGGCGCTCTGCTGTTTCCAGGTCGTCCCGGCTGTTGAATTCCGAGGACAGGCTCAAAAAGATCCGATCGAATTTTGACCGCTCGCAACCCAGCTTCTCATAGTCGATATGGTTAATCATATACTGGGAACCATCAAAGTAATATTTCCCCATCCGGTTCACGGCAGGTGACCGGAAAGGCCAGGTGAGCTTGAAGGAAAAGAACCGCTGCGCCGCCTCCCGGAGCGGACCCTTTCTGAAACGTTCCGGTGAAGGCATTTGATAGACGCCGTCGCTGATCAAGCGGAAATACTCTTTGACCAGATCGATGTCCGTCAGGCAGAGGCCATAGAGATACCAGTCATCGAGGATATGCAGGAGGGCCAGCTTTTCCTCCCGGGAAATG
>JAPLJM010000027.1 GCA_026388595.1 Deltaproteobacteria bacterium | reverse complement strand
TCAGAGGTTTTGAACATCAAGGCGGGCGATATCGAAGAAACGCCGAATTTCGGAAGCCAACTGGACACGGATTACATCCTGGGAATGGCAAAGGCCGGCGGGGGCATCAAGATTTTACTGGACATTGACCGGGTTCTCCATGCGGAAGAACTGGACGCCATCAAGATGGCGGCATAACCATGCATTTAATAAAGAAAGGCAGCTGAAACATGAAGAAAATGAAACTGGGTACAAAGTTATTATGCGGGGGCGTTCTGGTTGTCCTGATTCCCCTGCTGGTCGTGGGTATTTTCGCGGCGGTGAAGTCGTCGCAGGCCCTGAGGGATGCAGCCAGGGAACAGTCCAGCCTGGTTGCCAGAAGTCTGGCCAGCATGGTCCAGGTGGACATGACCGAGCAGTTGAACATCACCAAAACCCTGGCGACGGGCATTGCCGGCTCGACGTCGGATGTCGACGCGGTCACCCGAAAGCTGGAAGCGGCGCACAAGGCCCTGGGAGACAACTATGAGCAGATCATCTTCATCAATGAACAGGGCATCGTTGCGGCCGACAGTATCGGCGGCAAGACCAAGGGGGTCTCGGTGGCGGAGCGGGAGTATTTCAAGGAAGCCAAAAGCGGCAAGGCCGATGTGGGGGTGGTCGTGAAATCGAAGGTCACCGGTCAGCCGATTACAGCTGCATCCGTGCCCGTTCTATCAGAAAGCGGCGGATTTGCCGGGGTTCTGGCATCGATCATTAAGATCGACTATCTCAGTAAGCAGTTACTGAACGTGAAACTCGGCCAGACCGGTTATCCTTTCATGGTTGACAATAAAGGGCTTGTTATTGCGCATCCGAAGAAGGAACTCATTCTGGAATTGAATCTGACGAGCCAGGCAGGGATGACCGAAATCATGACGAAGATGCTGTCGAAGCAGGTCGGTTCAGAATTCTATACGTTTCAAGGCGTGAAAAAGGTCGCGGGATATGCGCCGATCGAAGCGACCGGCTGGAGCGTCGGCGTCACCCAGAACATGGATGAGCTGATGGCGCATGCGACATCGATACGAAATTTCATTCTCATCATGGGGCTTATTTTTCTTGTGATCACCGTTGTAGGGGTCATATTCTTTGCAAGGAGTATCAGTCTGCCCATTACCCGTGCGGTCCGGGAACTGAACGAGGCGACGGATCAGGTGGCCTCGGCGTCGCATGAGGTGGCTTCCGCAAGCCAGTCCCTCGCGGAGGGGGCTTCGGAGCAGGCTTCGGCCATTGAAGAAACCTCTGCTTCCATGGAGGAGATGTCCTCCATGACCCGGCAGAATGCCGACAACGCCAATCACGCCAACGGCCTCATGGAAGAAACGAAAAAGGTCATGGAGCGCGCCGATCAATCCATGAAGAAATTGACCATATCCATGAAGGAAATATCCGGCGCCAGCGAGGAAACATCAAAGATTGTTAAAACCATTGATGAAATATCCTTCCAGACCAACCTGCTGGCCCTGAACGCCGCCGTGGAAGCGGCGCGTGCCGGAGAAGCGGGCGCCGGCTTTGCAGTCGTGGCGGAAGAGGTCCGGAACCTGGCCATGCGCGCTGCCGAGGCCGCCAGGAATACATCGGGGCTGATTGAAGGAACGGTCCGAAAAATCAAGGACGGCTCGGACCTGGTCAACAAAACCAATGATGATTTCATGGAGGTCGCGAAGAGTTCCGGCAAGGTGGCGGAACTGATCGGAGAGATTTCGGCGGCATCGAACGAACAGGCGCTGGGCATCGGTCAGGTCAGCAAGGCCGTGGCCGAAATGGACAAGGTCGTTCAGCAGAATGCAGCCAATGCCGAGGAGTCCGCCTCTGCAGCGGAGGAAATGAATGCCCAGGCACAGAATATGAAGGGAATTACCAAGACGCTGAATCAACTGGTAGGCTCCAGTACGAATGGGAACGGCGGAGCACCCGGCGGGCTGTCGCTGTTGACCGGCAGAAAGCATAAAAAGGGGAACAACGGCGGCGGCACCAAGGCGCTTCCGGAGCATGCCGCCGGTGACAAGGGAAGGATGGATGATCGCCGGAGGCCGATGATCCGTCGCGAACCGCCGTTCATCCCGCTGGAAGAGGGCGAGTTCAAGGATTTCTAAGTTTCCGGCACCAATGAAACAGGCTTCGATCAGTGCGGACAGCAAGGAGCGGAGACGGGCCTGACGCCCGTCTCCGCTTTTTAGGGGCAGACCATTTCGGGGAGAGAGGCGGCATCATGAATCGAAAAATCCTGGTGGTGGACGACGAGAAATCCATTCGCGATCTCTTTGAGTCCGCCTTCAGCGACGCCGGATACGAGGTACACCTTGCGGAAAACGGCGACAGGGCGCTCGATATCCTCGGCAGTCAGGAGATTGAACTGATCTTTCTTGACCTGAAGCTCTTCGGCATGAACGGGATTGACCTGTGCCGGCAGATTCGGACGACCAAGCCCATTGCCATCATCTATGCCATCACCGGGTGGTCCGGCCTTTTCGAAATAGAAGAATGCCGGGAGGCCGGATTCGATGATTATTTCAAAAAACCCGTCGCCCTGGACCTGCTTTTCAAGGCGGTGGGAGACGCCTTTGAAAAGTTGGACCGCTGGAAAAGGCGCTATCCCGGCACGTGATGAAGCATACAGCGGAAATGAAATATCCACGGGGAATAGCCATCCTGAAGTGAGCTGAAGGGAGATCCATAGGACATGCAATATCAAGCCATTACCCTGTCCGTCCTGACGATTCTCATGCTGGTCTGCGGTGGGCCTTCGGCGGTATTTGCCCTGACTCCGGAGGAAGTCCTGGCGCTGAAAAAGGCCGGCGTCGGCGACGAAACAATCCGAGTGATGATGCAGCAGGAGAGAGAGGGGATGGCGTCTGCAAAAGAGCCCGCCATGGGGAAGCGGGAGATTCGGGACAGCCGGGGCGATGTTTCCATCGAGTATTCCACAGGGCCGGGAAAGTCGTCCGGGGTCAGTGATGTGGAGCAGCAGAAGGCGGACAGGGCCTGGGAGATGCTGCAGCATCTGATCGTCGATTCGAGAAAGAAAAAATGACAAGCCCCCGGCTCTACGAAGAGGCGGCAACCCCAGAAAAAATCTGATTAACCAGATTCTTCAATTTTTCGATGATCTTTTCATAGTATAGATTGTTGCGCTGGATGTAGTAATACATCTCCGTCCGTGAGAAAATGCCTCCTCCATGATCGATGAACGCCTTGAACTCACCCGCAGAATCGAATCGTCGGAAGAAGAGCTCCCCCCAGTGATTGCAGTAGATGACGCTGAAGTCTCTCATTTCCTGTGTATGCCTGGGATCTTTGAAACTGACGACAACGAGCATTTTGGTCACTTTCTCCGTTTCAAGAAAATTATCAAAATCAATGCCGGTGATGTCAAAGATCCCGAAGATTTCCCTGATCCGCTTCGCCAGGGTATTGATTTCCTGGAGCGTGACCGGCGTTGGGTTGGGTGTCATGCGGACATTGGAGGGCTGATAGATGTCATTCCAGATCAGATAGGCTATGCAGCAGACGATATCCGTACTGGCCACAACCGGCTTCGCCGCTTCGCCGCCGGCAGACACATGCCATAATGTATTGACGCTGCTGAAGGTGAGATTGGGAAGGTGCGGATTGAAGATCGGCTTGTGAACCACCGCAACCTTATGAGGCTTCCGCTCCAGGCATGCCGCCAGTTTCCTGCCGATAATCGTCATATCCTGGTCCGTCAGCCCGCTGACAACATCCTGCCGGTAAGCCGTGATCCTTTTGTAGATCTTCAGCAGGAGCATAAAAATATTCTCCCCGAATTCCAGATGTTCCAACAGCGGCCAGTCG
>JAPLJM010000330.1 GCA_026388595.1 Deltaproteobacteria bacterium | reverse complement strand
ATGAGGACTTCCTGCGGCGCTTTGAAGCAGGCCTGGAAAAATATAAGCAGGCCCGGTGGGATGAGGCCATCGCCGCATTCAGGCAGGTTCTGGAGATCAGGCCCGGCGATCCGCCGTCCGAGCTCTATATCAGGCGCTGTGAGGACCTGAAGGAAAGTCCGCCCCCTGAGCCCTGGGATGGCGTCTTTACGATGACAAAGAAATAACCGGGAGGTTGATGTTGGCAGAAGAGCATCGCTACAGAAGCTGGGTGGAAGTCGATCTGGACCACTTCACGCACAACTGGGATGAAATGAAGCGTCTGGTGAGCCCCGATTGCCGGATCATGCAGGTCGTGAAGGCCGACGCCTATGGCCATGGCGCTTTGGAAATCGCACACGTGGCGCTGAAAAACGGGGCGGCCTGCCTCGGGGTCGCCAATGCCGATGAAGGCGTGCAGCTTCGCGTCAGCGGCATCGATGCGCCCATTATTATCCTGAGCCCCTCCCCGGATTCCGAAATCAATCCGATCATTAAATACAACCTCATCCCTTCCGTCTCCGACGTCGGCTTCGCCCGGGAATTGCAGCGGCGCTTCAAAAAAATCGCGATGCGGGCGCCCATCCACATCGAGGTGGATACCGGCATGGGGCGCGGCGGCACCATCCATTACGAAGCCTTCGACATGATCAAGCAGATCCTTGCCTTTCCCAACATCATCATCGAGGGAATCTTTACCCACCTGGCCGCAAGCGAAGTGATGATTGAGTACAATCAGCGGCAGTGGCATCTGTTCAAGGAACTCCTGGATCGGCTGGCGGACCATCATATTGATATTCCCGTGAAGCACATGTCCAACAGCGGGGCCATCCTGAACTATCCGCAATTCAATCTGGATATGGTCCGTCCCGGGATCATGTCCTACGGCATCTATCCCTCGCCGGAAACAAGAGACAAGGCCCGGCTGACCCCGGTGATGAGTTTCAAGACCCGCATCGTCCTGATCAAGGAATTCCCGGAGGGGTACAGCATCGGCTACAACCGGACCTACATCACCTACAAACCCACCCGGATCGCCACCATCCCCGTGGGCTACGGCGACGGCTACGGCGTCATCCTCTCCAACCAGGGCGAGGTTCTGCTTCGGGGGACGCGCGCCCCCATCGTCGGCCGGGTTTCCATGGACATGTGCACCATCAACGTCACTCATATCCCCGACTGCCGGGTGGGTGATGAAGTGGTGATGATGGGCCGGCAGGGCGATGCGTGCATCACGGCCAACGAGATTGCGGACCGGACCAAAACCATCAGCTACGAAATCCTGTGCGCCCTGGGAAAGCGGGCGCCCCGGATTTTCCTGCACAAAGGCAAGACGGACAGCGTGGCCCCCCGCCTGCGGCGAATCTTTATCCCCGACGAAGAGAAATCCATCTCCCGGATCGACAACATCATCCGGCACTGCTTCCATACACGGGCACGGAACGAAGAGCTGGGCGACGCCATTTATTATGAAATGTTTGAAACCCTCTTCGGCAAGGAGGACCGGCCGCTCGAGTTGCGCACAAATTTCCGCTATGATATCAGCGTGGCCGAATTCACCGAGGAAGAAATCCTGACGGATCGCCTGGCCGGCGGGGAGTTCCGGGTCACGACCCTCATCGCCTATACGAAGACCCTCAATCACCCGGTCTTCATGATCGGCTGCGCCGCGAACAACGAACAACTGGCGTCTTTCTTCGACGATAAGCGCTGTGAATACCGGTGGCTCCTCGGTCAACGGGAAGACGCCATCACGGAAAAGGACTTCCGTGTCAGCCGGGTGCAGATCGACGACGAGGAAGTCCCCATTATCCGGACGGAGGCGACCGACCGGGGGTACGAGGTATGGTGCGGCAGCGAGGATCTGAAGAAAAAAGTCAACCGGCAGGCCAGAATCGCCATTGAAATCGTCACCCGGAAATCGAAACGGGACAACCTTTTCTCTGTTTATCTGGTCTATCCGACCCGCGGGCTGGACATCCGTTTCAATTATGAAGGCGCCCGCATTAAAAATGTCCGGGACATCAGTTTCTTCGCCGGCAGACATCCCTCCCCCGAGGTGATCCGGGAAAAGGGAAAATCCATCCAGCTCAGGATCAGCGATGATGAATGGATATTCCCCACCAGCGGCGTCACGTTCCTCTGGGATTTGTAGCAGGGAACGCGCGCAACCTGCCTCCGGCTTTTTTACGAAGCCCTTCAAGCACGAAAGATTGAGTAAGGATCACAAGGAGCTATGGAAAAATTGAGGATCGGCATCATCATGGGCGGGATGTCCTCCGAACGGGAGGTTTCCCTGAACAGCGGCCGGAATGTTTATGACCATCTGGATGGGGAATTCTATCGCGGCGTCCCCATCTTCATGGACGCCGACAGCCGGTTTTGGATCATTCCCTGGCAGCTCATTTCCCAGAATACGACCGTGGATATGGCCGAGCATCTGGAGGCGGAAGCCCGCGCGATCGCCTACGAAGACCTGAAGGACGAAATTGATTTCGCCTTTATCTCCCTGCACGGCAAATACGGCGACGACGGCTGCATCCAGGGGCTGCTGGAACTGCTCCGAATCCCCTACACCGGACCGGGGGTGCTGGCCTCGGCGCTCGGCATGGACAAGCATGTCCAGCAGAAGATTCTCCGGGCCGAAGGCCTGGACGTCCCACGCAGCATGATCGTTCGCCGGCAGGACTGGGATAGCGACCGGGAAGCGGTGATGCGGGACATTCTGGGAGGCTTTGCGCCGCCCTGCTTCACCAAGCCCATCCGGGAAGGCTCCAGTATCGGCGTCGCCCGGATCGACGATGCGAACGCGCTGGCGCAAGGCATTGAAAATGCCCTGGCCTGGGACAATGCCGTCCTTGTGGAGGAGTTTCTCGACGGTGTTGAATTTTCCGCAATTGTTCTGGAACAGGACGGAGAAGCCCGGGCCCTCGAGGTGACGGAGATCCATCCCCAGAGTGCCTACTACACGTATGATGACAAATACATGCCCGGACGTTGCCGGAAATTCACCCCCCCCCGGACGATCCCCCGCGACCGGGCGGACGCCATCAAGGCGCAGGTCGTCCGGGCCTTTCACGCCCTGGGGTTTCGTTCTTACGGCCGCATCGACGGATTCCTGCTGAGGGATGGACGGATTCTCATCACCGACCCCAATTCCTCTTCGGGCATGGCGCCCTCGTCGTTCTTTTTTGAGCAGGCGGCCTGCGCAGGTATGCTGCCTTCAATGATGATCAGCCGGCTGATTGAGAACGCCCTGGAGATTCACCGGGACAAGCGCGGCCCCCTGTAGGGTGGCGGCGATGCCATCTTTCACCGGTCTCGGAACAGGAATCACGCCGGTTCGAAGGCCGGTTCCGGATGTTTTTTCTTGCTATTGTTTCATTTTTTTGACATTTTGAGGCGCTTTTTGGCAGGGTGCGACCGTGAAGGCTGCCGTTCCCTGCCCCTGAACGGATGCAACATCCCTTGAGAATGAAAAACATATTGAGGAGGTTCACTATGAAAAGAATGACAAAGGCGTTTTTGATCATGGGCGTCAGTTTGCTATTTTTATGCGCCCTCATGACGCCTCCGGCCCAAGCCATCGAATTCGGCGCCCGGGGATTCTGGTGGGTCCCCAACCTCAATGCCAAGCTGCGCGTGAATACCGACAGCGTCACCGGGACAGAAGTCAACGTGAAGGACACCCTCGGCATCAGCGACAAAAGCACCTATAACGTGGAAGCCTTCGTGGGAACGAAAAATCACCATGTCAGCCTGATGTACACGCCCCTCGACTATTCGGCCACGCAAAACCTTTCATCATCCGTTGTTTTCAACGGCCGGACCTATGCCGCCACGACCTCCGTTGAATCAAAGCTCCGGATGAGCATGTTCGATCTGCAGTACCAGTACGACCTGCTCAATTTTGAAAACATC
>JAPLJM010000259.1 GCA_026388595.1 Deltaproteobacteria bacterium | reverse complement strand
GAAAGAGATGATCAGGCGGTGGCGGTCTGCTTGAAGACAGCCATCATGTCCTGATGCAATCGTCCATTAGATGCAATGACATGGGGGGATTGCAGATGGAAGGGCAGCCCGAAAAGGTCCGTCATCAGGCCTCCAGCTTCCTGAACCAGAAGACACCCGGCAGCAGTATCCCAGGGCATCAACTTTAATTCCCAGAAACCGTCGAAGCGGCCGGCAGCGACATAGGCCAGGTCCAATGCAGCAGAACCGGCACGGCGGATGGCCTGAACTTTCCGGGCCATCTCGGTGAAATAGTTTATATTATTATCTTTATTTTCGCGGATATCATAGGGAAAGCCCGTTGCAAGCGGCATATTTCACCCTTTATTTCAAGGGCGATGGAGACACAAAAGACGGGGTAGCCATGGGCATAATTCGTCGTCCCGTCCAAGGGATCGATGATCCAGCGAAATGACGAACCATTCTGAGTTGCAGAGGATTCTTCCGCCAGGACATCATGACGGGGATATTGCCGATGGATGGCCGACAGGATCAATGCCTCAGACATCCTGTCGGCTTCGGTCACGATGTCGATTTCACCTTTAAAGTCGATAGTATGACGATCGTTGAGCCTGCTTTTTACAACAGTTTTAGAGGGATGAAGTCAAATGACAGACAGTATCATCAGTCCGGCGCCGGGTCCTCAAAATGATCGCGCCTCCGCTGAATATCCAGATGTCAAAGCGCTCCGAGAGGCAAAGGGCCTTTCGCTGCGAGACATCTATGAACGAACCCGCATCAGCGTTGTTAATCTGGATGCCATTGAGAACAGGCAATATCATTTGCTGCCGGCACCCGTTTACGCCCGGATGTTCATTAAGAACTATGCCCTGACCGTGGGAGCGGACAGTAAAATCCTGTTGGGCTCCTATGAACAATATCTCCAATCCCTGAGTGATCATCGCCAGCAGGAAAAAGAGGCAGGAAAGACACGGCGAAAAATCAAGGTGCATTATAAACGGGGCATCTGGCTCCTGTCCGCCACGATGGCTGTGATCGTCATCATTTTCATCATGTCACATTATGACAAACCGGGTCCGGAAATTGTCCCCAGTCAACCTGCTCCACCCATCCAAAAGGCGCCCGACAAGAAACCGGCAGAAAACACCCCCCCGGCAGCGCCGACGCCACCACAGGCATTAACCGGCAAGGAAGAAGCGGATGGGGCCAAAAAGATTCCCGCGATTCCACAGCCCCGGAAAGAAGTTCAACCCGGGGATTCGATCAACAGCCCGGCAAAGGTGGTTCGACCGGAAAGGCCAAAAGCGGCAGCAGGAAAAAACTACCACCTGATGCTTGAAGCCAGGGAACGCGTTTGGTTAAAAGTGAGGGAGGACCAAAATCAGCCCGAGCAAATGACCCTGACAGCGGGAGAAAAACTTGAGCGCTACGCCTCTGAATCTTTCACCATCGACATCGGCAATGCAGGGGGGATCGATATCATTTTCCAGGGTAAATCCATGGGGAACATCGGAAAGCCGGGCCAAGTGGTGCACTTGCGTCTTCCCTGAAGGCCGACTGCGTCATTGCCAAGATTTCATTGACAAGGATTTTTAATTATTCTAACATCACGGTCAAGTTTAAAAAGGACCCTGAAATTGAAGAGGTTAAATAGCTATGTTTGGAATCGGCATGCCTGAATTGATCGTTATCCTCGTAATTATCCTGATTATCTTTGGTGCGGGCAAACTCCCGGAAATTGGCGGCGCCATCGGCAAGGGCATAAAGAACTTTAAGAAGGCGACCAAGGAACCGGATGAAATCGATGTAACACCGGATAACAAAAAAATCGATCCAAAATAAGAGCGATTTTCTAGAACGGAACATCCTCTTCGGGAATCGCATCAGCCGGAAACGAACCTTCCACGGGGGATTCCGATCCTTTGCCCTGCCCCTTTGAATCCAGCATCCGCATATCTGATGCGACAATTTCCGTTGTAAAGCGCTTGGTGCCCTCTTTGTCTTCCCAGGATCTTGTCTGGATGCGACCCTCCACAAAAATCAATTTCCCTTTGGCAAGATAATTGCCGCAAATTTCCGCCAGTTTGCCAAAGGTGACAATCCGATGCCATTCGGTTTTCTGGACTTTCTGGCCCGTTTTATCCTTCCACTGTTCATCGGTTGCCAGATTAAAATTGGTGACCATCATGCCATCCGGTGTATAACGAACTTCCGGATCCTTCCCAAGCCTGCCGATGAGAATCGCTTTGTTGACCATATCCCCCCCTATTCCGGCGTATTGTTAGTGCGGGAGCATACACAAATCAACAATGAATGACAATACAATTTTCATAAATGCTGAAAAGGGAGGGTTTTGAATTCCTGCTTGACTAATAGGGAAAAAAAATATAGTCAAATCGACTTTATATTTAAGAAACAGGGCTGGGCGCATGGAAGAAAATGAACTCCTGAAGAAACGGAAGGAAAAGATCGAAGCCTTAAGGGCAGAAGGCATTGATCTTTATCCGAATAACGTAAATGTCAAAAATACAACAGAAGAAATTCTATCACGCTTCTCGGATGCGGACCATGATCAGTTGGTGCAGATAGAGGAGCGATTCAGTATCGCCGGCCGGATCATGGCCATCCGAAATTTCGGCAAGGCAGCCTTTATCAGCCTTCAGGACCGGAAGGGTCGATTGCAAGGCTATATTCACAAGCAAATCGTGGGCGAAGAGGCTTACCAATTGTTTAAAAAACTCGACGTGGGCGACATCGTCATGACCGAGGGCAAGGTTTTCCGTACGAAGACCGGTGAATTAACAATCGAAGCCGACCGGTTGCGCCTGCTCTCGAAGGCCATCCGGCCGTTACCGGAGAAATGGCACGGTCTTACGGATATTGAAACCCGCTACCGGCAGCGTCATCTGGATCTGATTGTCAATCCCCGAGTCAAAGAGGTCTTCCAAAAGAGAAGCCGAATCATCCAGCTCATGCGCCGTTTTATGGAAGATCGGGATTTTCTGGAAGTGGAAACACCCATGATGCAGCCCCGGGCAGGCGGTGCGGTGGCCCGGCCTTTCAAGACCTACCATCATGCACTGGGAATGGACTTATATCTCAGGATTGCCCCGGAACTCTATCTGAAACGCCTCGTCACCGGGGGCATGGAACGGGTTTATGAAATCAACCGGAATTTCCGCAACGAAGGGATTTCTTCCTTTCATAATCCCGAATTCACCATGATGGAATTTTATCAGGCTTACGCAACCTATGAGGATTTAATGAGCCTGACGGAGAGCTTGTTCACCTTTATTGCGCAGAATCTGCTGGGTCAGTTGACCTTTTCCTATCAGGATCGACAGATCGATCTGACGCCGCCCTGGAGGCGCGTCACCGTCAAAGATGCGATTATTCAGACCTGCCGGATCGATCCGGACATCCTGGAGAATGCAGCCAGGGCCATCGCCTATGCCCGATCCCTGCATCTTGATGTCAATGATCAGGAGCCATTGGGCAAAGTGATCATGGCCATCTTCGAGGAGACCGCCGAAGCCGGGCTTGTTCAACCGACCTTTGTCACCCATTATCCGGTCGAAGTGTCCCCATTATCCCGGAGAAACGCCGTTAACCCGTCGTTGACAGACCGCTTTGAGTTATATATCTGCGGCAAAGAAATCGCCAACGCCTTCTCCGAACTGAATGATCCGGTGGATCAGCGGGATCGTTTTCTGATGCAGCTCAAAGACAGAGAGGCAGGGGATGAAGAAGCCCACGGAATGGACGAAGACTACATCACGGCCCTTGAGTACGCCATGCCCCCCACAGCGGGCGAAGGCATCGGGATAGACCGGCTTGTCATGCTCCTGACGGACAGCGCCTCTATTCGTGATGTCATCCTCTTTCCCCACATGCGGATCAAGGATGAAGGCGGCAACTGATGTCCTATGAATTCTTTGTCAGCCTGAGGTATCTCCGGGCAAAGCGGAAACAGGTCTTCGTTTCCATCATTACCTTTATCTCCATCGCCGGCATATTTCTGGGCGTGGCCGCACTCATTATCGTCCTTG
>JAPLJM010000403.1 GCA_026388595.1 Deltaproteobacteria bacterium | reverse complement strand
GCTCGGTCAATCCAAGGACCTGGACATCCTGATGGAACACATCCTGACCGAGGCCAGGCGATTTGTGAATGCCGATGCAGGCTCTATCTATCTCAGAGACAAGTGACCTCCTGAGGATGGCTGCCATGCTTCATGATGTGGGAAAGGTGGCCATATCGGATGTCATATTGAAAAAACCGGGTAAGTTGAACGAAGAGGAGTTCAACACCATGAAACACCATACGGTCTTCGGGGCAAGACTGTTCATCGATGGTCACTACGACTTTGACAGGGCGGCCATCGAGGTTTCCATGAACCACCACGAACGATGCGATGGCAACGGGTATCCCGGCCATGTGGATGTCCGGACCGGCCTTCCGCTGATGGGGCATACCCTGCAGGACGGGCGTCCCCGCGGAAAATCCGGCGACGAAATTCCGCTCTTCGGCAGGATTGTTGCCATTGCGGACGTCTATGACGCCCTTGTGTCCGCCAGGGTTTACAAGGAATCATGGGATGAGGCGAGGGCCCTCGCTGTCATTGAGGAGGGTGCCGGAAAGCTGTTTGACGGGGAACTGGTTGAAATATTTTTTTCAAGTCTGAAATATATCCATCTGATTCAGCAGCGTTATCTGGATAAGCCTTAGGGGGTCATTGAAGATGCCAGAACACTCAGGCCGTGCTGGCGAGCTATATGTTTGGTTTGACACGGAATACTCGGACCTTGAACTTGAAACTGCATGGCTGCTTCAAGTTTCGGCGCTCATCACGGACGCCTCGCTCAAGAGGGTATTGCCGCAGGAGCAGGATGTGCGGCTGGCCGTCCGGCTGCCGGATCAGGCCGCGTTGAGCCCGTGGGTTGAGCAAAACCTGCCGGATTTGGTTCAGGCGTGCCGTTCGCCCGGGGCCGTGAGCATGGACGAAGCGGATGCGCGTCTTGCGGGCTATGTCGACGCTGCGGCCGGGTTGCCTGCAGAACGTGAAAATCAACGGCCAGTGCTGGCTGGAAACAGTGTGCATGCGGACTGGTGGCTCGTGCGCCGCTTTCTACCGCGCTTTTTAAGTCGTCTGCATTACCGTCATCTCGATGTGACGGCCTTCAAGCTGGAATGGCAGCGTCTGCATCCCGGGGTGGAATTCGATAAGGAAAATCCGGCAATTATCCGTCGGTACTTCCCGGAGGCCATCCTGTCTGGGTCAGGCAGTCGCCATGATGCCTACTATGATGTGCAGGCATCGGCAGCCGAGCTTGCATTTTACCGCCGCTTCCTGTTTCGTGAAGGCATGTAAAAGTCCCTTTTTCTTTTCTTCCCAGAATGAGAACTCTGAAAATTGGTTCACCGCTTGTGGAGCACATTCACTGGATCGGCGCCGGCCAAAATAACTTTCCTTCCATTGACGCTGCGGACATTTTGTTATAGATAAAGGTCACAAAGGGTTTCGCCGACGGTTGTTTTTCGCGGTGCTCGATATATCTTTTTTCAAGAATACAAGGAGGAAACGATGGACTTAGGATTGAAGAACAAAGTCGTCCTGGTGGCCGGCGGGAGCATGGGGCTGGGAAAGGCCGTGGCGATGATGCTGTCACAGGAGGGGGCCAAGGTGGCCATCGGCGCCCTGGATGATGCCCATCTGCCGGAGGCGGCAGAGGAAATTCGCCGGGCAACGGGCGGCGAGATTCTGGCCATCCCGGCGGACGTCAGCAATATGGAAGAGGCGAAGCAATTTGTGCAGAAAGCCCTGGCGCATTTCGGCACGGTGGACATTCTGATCAACAACGCCGGCGGTCCGCCTTCGACAACCTTTCTTGAGATAGACGACAAGCTGTGGGAATACGGGTTCCGGCTCAACCTCATGAGCACCATCGTCATGACCCGTGAAGCGGTTCCAACCATGAAGGCAAAAAAATGGGGCCGCATCATCAACATGACGTCC
>JAPLJM010000317.1 GCA_026388595.1 Deltaproteobacteria bacterium | reverse complement strand
TCCGTGAAATTATATCTGGATCTTATTGCAAAAGAAAATAGGGCCTTCGTTCTTCCGGCCATGGAAAAGACCGGGCAGCCGGCCGGTTTGTTCACCCCTCCGTTGATCTGCAATTCGCTTACGCATCGCGATAAAATCTGGGGCGCCTTGCTGTTGAGCGGCAAGAAGCACGGCGGAAATTTTTCAGAGGACGATTTGGGCATCGCTTCCAATTTGAGCAATCAAATCGCCATTTCCTTTGAAAATGCAAAGTTGAACGCCGATGTGGAGCAGACCTATTTTGAAACCATGGCGGCATTGGCGATGGCGGTAGAGGCGCGCGATCCCTACTCACGCGGTCATTCCGATCGCGTGGGCGAATATGCGTGGAAAATCGGGTCCGGGATGGCACTCCCCGAAGAAAGCATCAAAGTCCTCCGCGACGCGTCCCGTTTGCACGACATAGGCAAGATCGGGATTATGGATTCCGTTCTGGTTAAACCGGGGACGCTCAGCACCGACGAGAGAGACATCATCAACAGGCATCCAATCATTGGGGAAACCATTCTCATGCCGTTAAAGACATTCAAGCTTCTTCTGGACCCCATCCGGCATCATCACGAAAATCTCGACGGCAGCGGCTATCCCGACGGCCTCCGCGGCGACGAATTGAACCTCATTACCCGTATTTTGTCCGTTGCAGACATCTACGACGCCATGACCACGGATCGCCCTTACAGAAAAGCGATGGATTTCGCCTCGGTAAGAAATAATTTCGATTCCCTGGTCGCCCAAGGGAAAATCGACGGGAGTGTTGTTTCTCATCTCTATCACATGATCGAAAGAGGCGATCTGCTCCGCTCCCGCGATTGAGCATCTCTTCTCGCAAGCGAGCCAATTTGGAAAAGCCATGCCTTATAACTTTGTCCTGGAAGAACTCATTGACGAGCTTTTGCCCGAGATCACCCCGGGTAAAATAAAGATGTTCGGCGGCATCTGCTATCTGATTAATGGCAACATGGGGTTCGGCATCTGGAAGGATTATTTGATTGTCAGGATGGCCCCAGCATTGGCCAAGGATAAATTGGAAGATGAGTTTGTCGGAGAATTCGATTTGACCGGAAAACCGATGAAAGGATGGGTCATGGTCGAGGAAGGCGCCTGGGGGAACCGGGATGACCTGGCAAGATGGCTCGATATCGGAAGATCATTTGCGCTGAGCCTGCCCAAGAAACAACCCAAAAGAAAGTCGCTGGAAGAGATATACTATCGAACCAGGCGGTGACAGAGGAGAAGAAGTCCCATCATGAAGCCTGCTCAACGGGAGCATGTACCGGAATTTCAAATTCAAAGGGGATGGAAACATGCATCTCCTCGACAGCCCCTTCCTCATTCATGTGCTAATCGACCGCTTCCTGTTATCCACACTTGATGAAATTTAAGAAACATGCAAGGCTGCAACTGATTAATTGTTGAAAAACTTAACCTCTGCAAAAAACATGAAACGAGAAAATGAGGATGATTTATGGGAATTAAAACACGCGAGGAATATCTGGCGAGCCTGGAGAAGCAAAGGCCCGAGGTGTTTATCGGCGGTGAGAAGATCCATGATGTCATAAACAACAAATATTTCAGAATTTCCATCGAAGAGATGTGCAAATTCTATGACTGGGCAAATGATCCTGAAAAGGAGAAAGATTTCACTTTCTGGTCGCCCATCATCAACGACAAGGTGAGTTTCTGGACGCACTTGCGCAAGACCCCCGATGAGGTCCGCCAGCTCATTGAGGTGATGAAGAAGAACAACGCCCGCCATTTCTGTTCTATGTGTATGATTACGGGCCTGAACGTCCTGTGGGCTGTTACCTATGACATCGACCAGGCCAAAGGCACAAACTATCACGAACGGCTGAAAAACTTCTTCCGGGAGCTCCAGACGAACGACTCCCGCTACTGCATGGGCGTCATGGACCCCAAGGGGGATCGATCCAAGTCGCCGAGCCGGCAAGCGGATCCGGACCTCTATCTCCGGGTGGTCGAGAGGAATGAGAATGGGATTATTGTGAACGGCGCCAAGATGCATACCTCCAATGCGCCCATCACCCATTATATCTTTACCTGTCCTTCGGGCGTTCTCCAGGAAGCCGACAAGGACTATGCCGTTTCCTTTGCCATCCCCGTGGACACGAAAGGCATTAAATTCATAACGAGACCGGCCCCGGGCCCGCGGGAGCCCAAGGAGATAGAAAGCCCGGCCAGTTCTCATATCGGGTTCGTCGAGTGCCTGACGGTATTTGATCATGTATTCGTTCCCTGGGAGCGGGTCTTCATGTGCGGAGAGTGGGAATTTACGAAAAACCTCATCGACTATTTTTCCCCTTACGTGCGGATCTGCAAAGGGAGCTGTACATCAGCCCGAACGGACATCCTGGCCGGGGCGGCAGCGCTCATCTCCCATTACAACGGCACCGACAAGGCCAGCCACATCAAAAGCAAGATCACCGACATGATGATCTCTTCGGAGATCGGATGGGGCTGCGCCCTTGCCTCCGTGTCGAAGTCTGTCGTGCATCCCAGCGGCATACCCATTCCCGATACGTCCATTGCCAATGCTGGCCTCTATCACTCCCGCCTTCGATTCATCGAGTTTCTTGGCACCCTTCAGGAGATCGCCGGTGGCCTCGTCACCACCATGCCTGCTGAGACGGAATATCTGAGTGAAGAGTCGAGGGCGTACATCGAAAAATATCTCAAGGGACGGGATGATATCCCCACCGAGGACCGCCTAAAACTGCTTTACTTTATCCAGGACCTGACGGCATCGCGGTTCAGTGGATACCTCATGGCCAGTGCCATTTGCGCCGGCGGGACGCCGGAAACGAACCGGGTGGAGGTTGCCCGCAACTATAACCTTCTTGAAAAAATCAGCAACGTCAAGGCACTGTGCAACATAAAATAGAGGTAATTGATCCCGTATTGGCACCTACGCCAAGGGTGCTTCATCGGCTTAACCAAGTAGTACTTCCTTCTCTATTTGAAAGAGCCGGGGCTTAAAAATAATAAACAGAACTTCGATATCTTTGATCAGGCAGCAAAATAATTCTGTGATCTTGTGCTCAAACGGAGAAGACAGTTTTCTTGATAGCCGGGTAAACTTTGTTTACTAGGGAGGGAGAAAAATGAGCTT
Organism: Deltaproteobacteria bacterium; assembly: GCA_026388595.1. GTDB lineage: Bacteria > Desulfobacterota > Syntrophia > Syntrophales > Fen-1087 > JAPLJM01. Next base: position 148 of record JAPLJM010000317.1, on the reverse strand, counting down.
GCCCCATGAACTTGTCCGAGAAGAATTAATTGAACTTCTAAACCGATGTTGGATGACGCATGACGGGATGTGGTTTTACCACTGCTTGCAGGAATTCGGTATTGAGAAAGCAAATAATCTGAATAAAGCAGCAATAAAGTCATTGGCG
>JAPLJM010000029.1 GCA_026388595.1 Deltaproteobacteria bacterium | reverse complement strand
GTTTTCCGCAGCATGGCGAATCTTTACCCCGGGAGAAGAGAATGGCAGCGTTTCGCTAGCCATCATTCGCTGTCGCATTTTATCCTGGTAATAGGCGACAAGGTCAGGCAGTCGACGGAACACCAAAGTGGGTTCAGTCCATTTCCGGCCTTCCTCGTTCCAAACAGCGCAGGCCCAATATTCCGAAGGATCGCGCTGACCGGCGATAAAACATAAATATTTTGATGTTCGCCAGGTTATTGCCCGGCTGATGACATAATCATCACCCAGCGCCTCTTCCGCCTGCAGGACCGTCATTGTCTTGATCATTTTCCTCTTCCCCAGTGATTTTGCATGTTCCGGCCAAAGAGCTCCTTTTTGCCGATGAACGGAGAGCCGGGAGAACCCTCCTCCGGCCTCTGTGACTGTTATCGTCATAATGTCTCCGATTCTTGAATGTGATTGTGCAAATGGCGGCCAGTATTTCATTGACAGGTTATGCCGTTCTCCCTATACTGCCGTCGCCAAAAAAGGAAAATTTCATCCAGTGGCGCGCGATCCGCCCCCGGCAAAGGCAGACGGGGACATGTGGATGACGCAGGGGAGATGCGACCGCAGAGGGTGATGAACACGAGATAGACGAAATGGCCAAAAGAACGACATTGCCGAAAGACAGCGACCACTATCGGGACATTCTGGAAAACATCAGCGAAGGCTGCTTTGAAGTGGATCTGGCCGGAAACTTTACCTTGCTGAATCCCTCCATGGCGAAGATCCTGGGGTACGCAGCGGAGGATCTCCTGGGGGTTAACTTCAAGGCCTACATGAATGAAGATAATATCGGCAAGGTCTTTCAGGCCTTCAACGAAGCCTACCGGACGGACAATCCCGCCATGCTGTTGAACGGGCAACACGTCAGAACGGACGGATCGACGGTGGAGATCGAGACATCCGTGGCGCTGCTCCGGGACGAAGAGGGCCGTCCGAAGGGGTTTCGGGGCATTGTCCGCGATATCACAGAGCGAAAACGGATGGAGCAGCAGCTGATTCAGATGCACAAGATGGAAGCGATCGGGACGCTGGCCGGGGGGATTGCCCATGACTTCAATAATCTCCTCATGGGCATTCAGGGGTTTACATCCCTGATGCTGTCCGATCTGGAGCCGGATCATCCGCATTATAAGAAGCTGCTGCAGATCGAAGAACAGGTCCATAGCGGTGCGGATCTGACGAAACAGCTTCTGGGGTTTGCCCAGGAGGGGCAGTACGAAATCAAGCCGATTGATCTCGCCGAGGTCCTGAAACGCACTGCGGCCATGTTCGGCCGCATGAAAAAAGAAATCGTGATTCACAGGACCTGCGATAAGGTGTTGTGGCGCGTCGAGGCCGATGAGGGACAGGTCGAGCAGGTTCTGATGGCACTCTATCTCAACGCCTGGCAGGCCATGCCCGACGGCGGCACGCTGACTCTGGAGGCGCGCAACAAGACGCTGGACGAGGGGATGACCCTTCTCTATCAGGTATCGCCGGGACCCTATGTCTGGATGTCCGTCGGGGATACAGGCGTCGGCATGGATGAAAAGACCCGGGAGCGGATCTTCGAGCCCTTCTTTACGACCAAGGCGATGGGGCGCGGCGCCGGGCTGGGGCTTGCATCGGCCTATGGAATCATCAAGGGGCATGGCGGGTTTATCAGTGTGACCAGCAAAAAAGGGGAGGGAACCACCTTCGATCTATATCTCCCCGCCACCCGGAAAAGGGCGGTGGCGGTGATTGAACCGGAGGAATCCATTGTCCAGGGTCAGGAGACGATTCTGCTCATCGACGACGAAGAGGTAATCATTGAGGTGAGCCGTGAAATCCTGGAGATGATGGGGTACCGGGTCTGGACAGCCCGGACGGGCCATGAGGCGATCGCACTGTACACCTCCCGGAAAAACGAGATCGATCTGGTGATGCTGGATATGATCATGCCGGGTATGAGCGGCGGGGATACCTTTGATCGCCTGAAGGCCATCAATCCTCAAATCAGGGTCATTCTGTCCACGGGCTACAGCCTTACCGGTCAGGCCAGGGAAATCATGGCGCGCGGGTGCCGCGGCTTCATTCAGAAACCCTTCAGAATCGAAACCCTCTCGCAGAAGATCCGCGAAGTGCTGGCATAACTTTTAAAAGTGTCGAAGAATTCCTTGCGCGATGTGACCGGAATCGTCCCCGCTGAGGGGAGAGCCATCCCTCGTCACGGTTGAAAATCCTCCGGTATTTCAGTTGTGATTCGCAGGTAAGCCTCGCTCAGTCCCAGTGACCGGAGGTAATTCAGGATCGCTTTGCCGGGCGTATAGGCAAATACCTCCCGGGCGTCGGGCATGGGAGAACAGATGGCCAGCCGGTGCTCTCTGGAGAA
>JAPLJM010000353.1 GCA_026388595.1 Deltaproteobacteria bacterium | reverse complement strand
CATCGGGCTGCAGGGAAGAGCGCTGAAAAGCAAGGTCATCGATGAGGTCTGCGCCATCGAAAAACGGGGCGGCGGTTTTGCAGAACTGATTCCGCTGCTTTCCGGTCAGCGGATCAAGGACGCCTGGGAAACGGGCGATGTGGACTATGCACCGCTGATGGTCGGGCAGTCGATCGGGCTGATAAAAGATATTCCGACCTGCCGGGAGCTGCTCGATCGGATGGCCAAAGAGGCCGTCGAACATCTGGCAAAGGCGAGCAGCCTGGTTTAATAAATCCAGACCTTCCCCTTGAATGGGAGGTCTGTTTCTTTTGAGTTTTAAATAGCAGATATGCTTCTTTCTAAGGAGGGCAGGGCCGCATGATCTTGGAAAAGTATAAAGCGCTGGCGGACTATGTGGAATCAGGCATCGAAGGCATACGGCGAACGGGTTTGAAAGTTCTGGCCCTGCGGGACCGTTATGTAAAACTCTTGATGCCGCTGCAGGGTAATATCAATCACGTAGGGATCATGTATGCCGGCTCTCTGTTTACCATCGGTGAGGTGGTGGGCGGCGCCATCTTCGGCGCATCCTTTAACATGGGTCAGTATTATCCTCTCGTTAAAGAGGTGTATATTCGCTTCCGGCGGCCCGCCCTGACGGACATTACCCTGGAAGCCGAGTTGGGTGAGGGGCAAGTTGCCCTGATCCTGGATGAAATGGAAGCGAAGGGGAAAGCGGACTTTACCCTCGATCTTGAACTGCGCGATGCCAATCAAGAGGTTGTCTCTACCGTCCAGGGGATCTGGCAGGGACGGAAGATGACGCCGGAGCTGCTCGCCCTGCTGTCCCGGGCCTCCGGTTAGGGGAGAGAATCATAATGAGCAACAATGAAGGGGCAGATATTTGTGCATGAGGTGACCTAATGGTAAAAGAGCAAAAAAGTACCAGGGAAGAGATGGACAAAAGGCTGTTGGAGAACAAATTGCGTCAAGGTCTGATGAGCAAGAAGAAACTGTCGGAATATCTGGCAACGCTGCCGGATCTGTCGGCGAATGCCGAAGAGGTTGTTGTGGTCATCGAAGAAAGAAAATAGGTCTGAAAAAGAATAACCGATGCTGATCGATTCCCACGCCCATCTGGAAATGCGGGAGTTTGACCATGACCGTGACGAAGTCGTGCGCCGGGCGAAAGAGGCCGGTATTGACACCATCGTAACCGTTGGGACGAATCTCCGGGAATGTCGGAAAGCGGTGGCCTTAGCCGCTCAGTATGATGGCGTTTATGCCGCACTGGGCATTCATCCCCATGATGTGAAAAGCATTGACGAAAAAACCTATGGCGCCGTCAGGGAGCTGGTTCGTCGACCGAAGGTGGTGGCCTATGGAGAAATTGGCCTGGATTTCTTCCGGAACCGTTCTCCCCGGGATGTCCAGATCCGGTTTTTCGGCGAGCAACTGGAGATGGCTGACGAATTCGGCCTCCCCATAATCATTCATGATCGCGAGGCCCATGCGGAAGTCCTGAAAATGCTGACCGCCTGGAAAGGGAAGAGAGGCGGGATCATTCACTGCTTCTCCGGCGACGCCGCCATGGCAAAAAAGTGTCTCGATCTGGGGTTTTACATTTCGATCGCCGGACCGGTGACCTATCCCAAGTCGGACAGACTGCAGGAGGTGGTCCGGCAGGTTCCCCTGAACCGGCTGCTGGTGGAAACCGATGCCCCCTATCTGACACCGCAACTGCACCGCGGCAAACGGAATGAGCCCGCCTATGTGGTCCATACGGCTAAAAGGGTCGCTGAAGTGAAAGGTCTGACGCTGGCGGAAGTCGGCGCTGCGACGTCAAAAAACGCAAGGGCCGTTTTCGGCATACCATAGACGCGCATTTTCTCCGGCGAACGTATTCTCTCATTGAGACCCCTGAAAAATGGCTTGCCGCCGCTTGCGGACCATTTTTCACAGGTTATGCAAAGTTTTCCGGGTCTGCCAGCGGCGAACTATTTTTTCCTTACATCCGGGCGGCGATCAACCATGGGAGGGGATTGGCATGAGACACCGCAAAGTGGGTAAACTGACCGATTCCCTGTGGTATCTGGGGCGCGAGGAAACGGGGGTTTACCTTATGGAATGCAGGAATGAGACCATGTTGATCAGCGGCGGCATGGGCTATATCCTGCCGGATGTCCTTGCACAAATGAAAGCATTCGGGATCGACGCGGCGAAGATCAGCAAGGCACTGATCCTTCACGCCCACTTCGATCACGTGGGGATCATTCCCTGGTTCAAACGGACTTGGCCGGGGATCGAAATCCTTGCCTCCGCCCGGGCCTGGGAGCTCCTGAAGATGCCCAAGGCCATCCAGACGATCAACTCCTTCAGCCGCATGGTGAACGAAAGGATGGGATTGAGCGAAAGTCTGGCAGGATACGATTTTCTCTGGCGAGACGATCTGACGGGATCGACTGTATCCGAAGGCGACCGCATCGATCTCGGGGGGCTGAGTGTTGAAATTCTGGAGACGCCGGGCCATTCCTCCTGTTCCGTTTCCGCTTATGAACCGTCCCTGCAGGCCCTGTTTCCCTCCGACGCCGGCGGCATACCCCTCGAAGACGTCATCATTCCCCTGGGCAATTCAAACTTTACCCAGTTTCAGGAAAGTCTTGCGAAACTGGCGTCGCTGCCGGTGTCGTTCTTCTGTGCCGACCATTACGGCTATATTACGGGATCAGAGGCGGTCGGCTTCATCGCACAGACCATTGAAGCGGCGAAGCAGTTTCGGATGGCGATGGAGGACTCTCTTCAAAGATTTGGCGACACCGCTCCGGCCGCCCGGCATCTGACGGAGGAGATCTACCGGCGTCATCCCGATTATTTCATGTCCCCCGAGGTTACCGAAATGATCCTGGGCCAGATGTTCCGCCACATCGCCAAAAAGATGGTCGGCCATTGAAACATCGCTGCCGGCCACAAACATCACCCGGACCTTCCCACGGGTGATTTCAGGTCTGTTCCTCGCCACGACGACCTGAAACACCCGGGGCCGTTGCGGATTCCGTCTGAGTTTAGGTATTTTTTAAAAGTTTGCTTATAAGTTCGTTCCGGGAGCAATAAGGAGTAAACAGCCGTTCCCTTGCTCGTGTGACTGCGACGTAGGCCAGCCGGTGAATCTGCTCCTCCGTCCACCTTCCCGGCGCCAGCCAGTCCAGACCCAGGAGGAAAACGCACGCATAGTCGAATCCCTTCACGCTGTGGATGGTAGAAATCGTGACGCTTTCCGTGGTGACGTCATAGGACCTCTTGGCCCGGTAGTCTTCAGAGATCCAGTTGTGCAGGAGTCCCTTTTTTTCCAGCGCCTTTCCGATGAGGAGAGGCAAATTCATGCCGGGGTCATTCTCCGGGGTCTTCATGGCATAGATCACCGCCATTTCCGACAGGGGGTAGCCATCCTCCTCCGAAAGGCTCCGGATTTTGTCGGCCACCCAGGCGGCAATGACCCCGTAGTCTTGGAAAGCCCTGATGTCGGGAGGCGCGCCATGAGGCGCTTCAAAGGTTTCCGGAAACAATCGCCCCTGATGAGCCACGGCATCGGCGGATTCGGGCGCCGATAAAGTCCCGTTTCCGACCAGTGTCGCCGCAAGATCCGAGATCTCTTGCGTATTCCGATAAACCCAGGTCACGCGATGGACGCGCCCCCGCGCCTGAATCCCCAGTTCCTTCCATGACCGACGACGCTGGTAGATGTTCTGGTTCTCATCCAGAGCGATGGTCAGATGATTCGTTACGGGATTCAACAGGGCTACGACGATCCTCAGCATGTCGTCGGAGAAGTCCTGCCCCTCGTCGACAAGAATGGCGTCATATTTTAGCGGAGAGTCAGACAGTTTCTCCAGTGTGTCCTGAATGACCATGTCGTAATACTCCGTATCGGCCTTCTCATAAGGGATCTCATCCCCGGTGATCCGGCCGCAGAGCTCAAAGAAATGCAGGACATCAACGCCACCCTCGCCTAGCGGCACATGTTTGTCGGACAACAGCCGCCGCACATAGTTCACCAGCGTAATATTGTAGCAGACGAAAAGGATATTCCGGATAGCCGGGTTGTAATGTTTCAGCATGGCCGCCCGATGGATCAGAATCAGGGTCTTGCCGCTTCCCGAGGGGCCAATGATGATCCGGTGCCCCCCGTCATACTGCCGGGCGATGCTCTCCTGATGGTGATCCAGAAGTTTCAGGCGGCGGGCATCCTCGGTGCGCACCCGCCCCGCGCCCCGGTCGGGTAGATCGATCCGAACTACGGGGAAGAGCAGCTGCTTGAGATGGTTCAGCTCCTTTCCCGTGATCTTGAAGTCGAAACGCGGTGTGAACATTCGCATCAGGGATTTCTGAAAACACCTGCCCGTCGGGTCGGAGCATAAAGGCGACTGAGGATGGAGATCGTCCCAGAAAAAGATCTTCTCCGTGGCGATGATCCGATCCAGGCCCTTCTGCACGTATTCGAACTTGTTGATGTTCGGAAAAACGACGCCGCAGTTGACGGGAATTTTGACATTGCCGTGAGCATGGGGCTCTTTAGAAACGAGATGGGCGTCCTCCCGGATCTTCTCCATGATCAGGGTGAAATACGATCGAGCCTGTTGGAGGGGATTCTGTCGCTTCTCCTCACATCCTTCCATCCGTAGCAAGAAATGCTGATGAGTACCCTCGATGATCTGGTCCAGTGCCCAATCCTTGACCTCGAAGATGATGAGGCCGATGTCTTCGGAATAGAGAATGAAATCTGGTTCCCGTCCCTGGACGTCCGGCAGGTACCATGAAAGGTGCCGATCATCGGGTTTGGCCACGGCCTGAAGAAAGTGGTAGAAGGTTCTTTCGCCGTCAGTTGTGAAGACCTTAATGTCATCGGGGATCATTGCGGCCATCAGTTAGCCTCTCTCTATGTTTTCCGGGGCAGTTTTCCCGGAGGATTGTCAGGTGCTGTCTGAATAATCTTTAACCCAGCAGAGGGTATTCACGAGAGCCATCTGCTCCGGCGTCGTGCAGCGGATAGACATCAGGGCTGGGTTGGCGACGAGGATCGCGAGACATCGAGCCCGGGAAATCGCGACGTTCAGCCTGTTTCTGCTGTACAGAAATTCAATTAACCGCGGCAAATAATCACCGTTGGATGTGGCCATGGAAATGATGACCGCTTCAGCCTCCTGCCCCTGAAATTTGTCCACCGTGCCCACTCGGGCCCCTTCCGGCAGGGTCAGCATCTTTGCTTTTTTATCAACAAATCTCTGCTTCAGGAGGTTCCGATAGAGTTCGGAAACGATCACTGCCTCCTCCTCACTCCTTTGCGAGCAGGCATCATGATCGGCGGCGACAAACCGGATGCCCGCCGGTTTGAGATGCGGGTGCGCATCTTTACCAAGGATCAGACGCTGCACATTGTTCGCCGTTTCCGGTTCCAGACGGCTGTCATAGACCGCATCGGAAATGAATCGGCAGACGTCCGGATGCATCCGCCAGGTGGTCTTGAGGAAGATTCCCCGCTCCGGCGGGATGGTCGCCATACCATTCAGAAGGTATTCCAGCGAGGACTCTCCCGATCGACCGGGATGTATGCCTTGGATCGGTTGCGCAAGCTGCATCTGGTCCCCGAGCAGAAGGATATTTTTACTGCTCGTTGCCATGGCGACCAGATTCGCGATGGCAACCTGGCCGGCCTCATCGACGAACAGGTAATCGAAAGCCTGGTCCAGGGGTTCTGCGGAAAACAGCCATGCCGTCCCGGCAACGAGCTGCCAGCGATCATCATACAAATCAGGATTGCT
>JAPLJM010000013.1 GCA_026388595.1 Deltaproteobacteria bacterium | reverse complement strand
TTGGAAAGCCCGGTCTTTGCAGCCAGATCCTGAAGGGTAAAAAAGTTTCTTTCACGGAGATCTTTGACTTTGCTGCCGATTTTCAACTCTTCGACGGCAGGATGGGTTTGCTCGCTTTGTGGCATTTTATCACCTCCACCGAGTGGGGTTCGTTTGAGGTTATGAAAAATGGATCTAATCCACGCCTTCCCGCTTGAAAGGCACGGGTATGATAACAAGGAATATCGGGGTGTCAAGCAAATACTGCCAATAAATTTCAATAAAAATTATTGATTTTAGCTTTTGAAAGGACTGCGGATGATCACTCCATTGTCAGAGGATTCCCCCATCATCCGGAGATAGACGGACAGCAACGTCCGATCGGCGCCGGTCTGCCAGGTATAACCGATGATCGACAGCATATAGGTGCTGCCGACCCATTTCAAATCGATCCCCCAGATGTTCCTTTTCAGATAACTACATGATGTCCACCATCAGGACACCGTCCGTCATGTTTTCCAGAATATCGCAGCAGGGCATTCCTTCTTCCCCGCTCCGGCAGGGCGAAGCTTCCTGCGTGTGCTCTTCATCCTTTTCATGGTTCTGTCTCGTCATGATCCCATTGTTCTGTTAGTTTCTCTGTCAGTTACATCTTGGAGAATTCGTTTTCTATCCAGCTTCTGATTGCATTCCGGACCCGTCGAAAGCCTGCCATGATTTCCTCTTCCGTTCCCGTCAGGGATGAAGGATCTTCAAAACTCTGGTGAAGAATTTTTTTACCGCCTGGAAAAAAGGGACAGGATTCTTTTGCATGATCGCAAACCGTAACCACATAATCAAAGCTCTGATTTGAGAACTCCTGAATGCTCTTTGAGTAATGGCTGCTGATATCAAGGCCGATCTCGGCCATAACCTTGATGGCGAAGGGAGACACTATGCCGGTGTCGGTCCCGGCGCTGAAGACTTCATAACGGTTTCCATAAAGGGCGCGAACCAAGCCCTCGGCCATCTGGGAGCGGGCGGCATTGTGCGTGCAGATGAACAGCACCCGTTTCTTTTCTTTCGACACAGACATTCTATCACTCCTATATGATATCTTCTCATGCTAGCTCTTGCGGGTATCCGGAGCCATTTTACCGCTCATGATGCTGGAGCACGATCTGGGTGAATTTCCGCGGTTAAAGATAAATACCGCTTAAGACTGAATAAGTAAAAGGACACCGCACATGGGCGGCGCCCTTTCCTGGTAAAGTGATTAACGCCCCCTCATACCCATGCCCTGGCCCATTTCGGGAGCCATGCCCATACCACCCTGACCTCGCATGCCCCTGCCGGAACCGGAACCGCGCCCCGCAGCGTAAGCCTGCAGTTTCGTCTGCTGTTCAGGCGTCAGGATCTTGAAAATGGCCAGCCGGTGACCGGTCCTTTTATCCTGGAGCTGATCCCGCAGGCTGCGGATTTCCTGATCGATTGCCTTGATCTTGCCCTCATCAGGCGATTGCTGCAACCAGAGCAGTTTGAGTTCGCTGCGCTTACTGTACAGCTTGTTCTGGAGAGGCTGAATTTCTTTCAGTTGCACCTCACGCAGACTTCTGATCTGGGCCGTCTGTTCCGCCGTAAGGTTCAGGCTGGCGGCCATCCTGTCGTCGATGGCATAACCGTAACCCGGGCTCATGCCCCCGCTCCCACCGCGATAGGCAAACACGTTCGCGGCGATGCCCATGACCAGTAAGATTGTTCCCAAAGTAACCACTAATTCTTTCATTGTTCCAGTCTCCTTTTGGATAAATAGTTTACTGGTTATATCGCAATTGCCATGCCAATGATGATATATTTTATTAAGTAATTGATTTAATAACACTTTATGAAATTATGCGCTTTTATATTTTTTGAACTGCATTATAAATCGGATATATAGTATCCAGATTGATGTATCCAGTTGGATAAAAAGTATCCACCTGCCTCTCGGTTTTTCACGGAAAGGCCAGGAGCGAAATACCGATGGTCCCCAGGATCAACCATACGACATCCTTTTTCCAACCCAACAGGTAAATCACGGAACCTGTAAACACGGCCCATGTCTGCCAGTTGACGAGGGATTGGACGCCGAATTGCAGAACGACAAAGAGGAGAAGCCCGATAAAACCGGACAGAAACCCCCGGATGACCGCCTTGACGATCTTGAGATTCTGGATTTTGGCATGAGCGCGGCTGAGCAGCATCATGGCCGCCAGTGAAGGGGTAAAAATACCGATGGTGGCGACGACGGCCCCGAGGATCCCCTGAACCTTGTAGCCGATAAAGGTGGCCGTGATGAAGACCGGCCCCGGCGTGATCTGTCCCAGGGCGATCCCGTCGCGGAAGGCCGTCAGATCGAGCCAGTGCATCCCGTCGACGACGACGCTCTGAATGATGGGAATAGCGGTGAAGCCGCCTCCGAAGGCAAACGAGCCGATCTTGAAGAAGGTCGCAAAGATCGTCCACGTCCCATCAACCAACCAAAAAACGACGGCGAGCAAAACAGCCAGCGCCGCCGGGGGCAGGAGATTTCGCCACCCGGACGCCTTCGGGACGTCAACCGCCGCACCCGGACGCTCCGCCGCTTTTCCCTGTTCGACCGCTCCGCTCAAGTAAAAGAATAAAGCCCCAAGCGCCCCGGAGATGAGGATGATATAAACCACATTCCAGCGCAGATAAAGGATCCCCAGGAATGAAAGCGCCGCAATCACCAGCCCCTTGACGGCGTTGCGGTCCATGCCCTGGAAGACGGATCTTCCCATCATCAGGGTCGCGTTGACCAGCAATGCGACCACCATCGCCCCGAGGCCCATAAAGATTGAATGGACAAATTTCAGGTCGCCGAACGAGAAATAGGCCCAGGCCAGGACGGTGATGGCCGCCATGGCCGGAAA
>JAPLJM010000227.1 GCA_026388595.1 Deltaproteobacteria bacterium | reverse complement strand
AAGGGACCATTCTTCAGAAGCACCGCATCGGCAATCCCCATTTTGCCGATATCATGAAGCAGTCCAGCGAACCTCAGGGCCTCCATTTTATTCGGTGCGAGCTTCATTTCGGCGGCGATCATCATGGCGTATTCGGTGACGCGGAGGGAATGACCGGCAGTCAGCGGGTGCCTGGCGTCCACCATGGCGGACAGTGTGCTGATCGAGCTGTTGAAGGAAAGGAAAAGTTCTTCATGGAGCAGGGAATTTTCCAGGGCAACGCCGACCTGGGCGGTAAGGCACTGGAAGAGGATTTCATCGTCTTTATCGAAGCTCGCCTTATTGATCCGGTTAATCACCTGGAGGACGCCGATCGTTTCGCCGGAGCGGTCCTTGATGGCCGTACAAAGGACCGATCGGGTCCGGAATTGGTTCTTTTCATCGAAGGCCCTGTTAAAATAGGGCAATTCCCACGCGTCGGCAACGTTGAGCATCTCGCCGGACTGGGCCACCTGGCCGCTGATACCCTGCCCCAGGGGCAGGCGTATCTGCTCAACCTGCTCCGCGACTTTTGTCCATAGCTCGCCCTTATCCCGGTCAACGATGTACAAACTGGTCCGCTCGGCAGACATGGCCTCGGTGACCTTGCCGACAATGAGCGGAAAGAGCTGTTCGAAGTTCAACTCCCGTGTCACATCCGATGAAATGGCGATCAGGTTGGACAGCAGGGCATGGAGGCGGTCCTGTTCGTGCTGCTGATCCGTCGTTGATTTGAAAATTGCGTTAAAGCATCGGATCAAGGTTGTAATTTCGTTTTCCTGTTTATCATCCGCGATCGTTTCCTTGGCTTCGCTCAAATGTGCCGCTTTTGCTTTGACATCGCGCGTAAGCGATTCCAGTGCGCTGATCAACTGCGACATCAGGAAAAAACTGGGCAGGGTGATCAGCAGCATCGCCAGCAGACCATAGTGATAGATATCTCTCAGCCTCTCGATATGGTGTTCGTCGAGTTCGGGAAGGACGTAAGAATAGACCATCAGGACAAGGATCAGAATGGGCAACAGTGAAGACAGGCTAAAGAAGATCAGAAAGATCGTCTTTGATTTACCACTGGATAGAGAATCGGACCATTTCATCATAATTTCCAGTTTGACTCAATCAATTTGCCCTTTGTAAGAAAGATTAATGCAGATGACAGTTCCCACTTCTGAACCGGCCTCAATGAGGGGATGTACTGCAGGGTGTCGAGACCGGCGGCGATTTTATTCATCCTCAGAGGGGGCCTTTTTTTGTTGCATGCGCCTCCAGGGCCGACTGAAGGATGCAGTCGATCAACCCGGACTGGGTCATGCCCGCGGCCGCCGCCTGGTGGAACAGGACGGTGGAGGGGGTCATGCCCGGCAGCGTGTTCGCCTCGAGCACCACAATCCGGCCATTGTCCGTGACAAACATGTCGATCCGGGCGTAGCCTTTCAGGTCCAGGCTCCGGAAGGTCCGGACGGCCGTCGACTTGATACGGCCCAGCGTCTCCTCCGGCAACCGAGCGGGGGTTTTGTTTTCGCCCTGGCCATAGAGGAATTTGTCCTCCAGAGACAGAATGGCTGTGGTAGGGATGGTCTCCGACGGGATCAGCGCCTGAGGCTGGTCGTTGCCGAGAACGCCGCAGGTTACCTCCATACCGGTGAGAAACTCTTCAACGAGCGCGACGTCGTCCCAGACAAAGGCGGCTTCCAGGGCGGCCGGAAGGTCTTCCGGTGAGGTTACTTTGCTGACGGCGGTGCTGCAGCCTTCGCGGGTGGGCTTGGCGATGCAGGGCAGACCGACGGAGGCAATCACGTCCTTCATGACCGCCTCCCGGTTTGAACTCCGCCACTGACGGAGGAAAACGGCGCGGCTGAGGGGAACGTCAATGCCGTCGACGGCCATCAGCTTCCGGCCGGTGTATTTATCCATGCCAAGCGCCGAAGCCAGCACACCCGATCCCGTGTAAGGTATCCGCAGCAGTTCCAGCAGCCCCTGCAGGCAGCCGTCTTCGCCGTATTTTCCATGCAGTCCCAGGCAGATGACATCAAAGCGTTCTTTCAACTGCTCATAGGAAATCCTGTTCGCTTCGGCGGCGAGATCTTCCTCGATATCGCGGGTGCTGTTGCGCATGAGCAGCTTGATTGAAATCTCCCATAGGCCCGCCTGGCTGTCCATGAAAAGGGCCGTAGGGATGTATTTTTTCCCGTCGATCTTGCTGTAGATGTTGCGGCCGCTCTCCAGGGAGACCTCTTTCTCCGAGGAAAGGCCTCCCATGACGATGCCCACTCTGAGCTTTGTCGTACCCGTCATTTTGTCCGTCCTTGTGTCATTCAAAAATCTTTTCAGCTAGAAGCCGATCGTCAGGCCGATAAAGGGGCCGTAGAAATCCATATCGCTGTAGACGTTACTCACATTATCGATCTTGAGCTTGAGGTACCGGTAGCCGGCATGGATATCCACGAAGGGGAACGGCGTGACGGAAATATCCGCGGAAGCATCAACAAAATAACTGCCGGAATAGCCGATGCCCGTTGCCTTGGCCCGCGCCTCCAGGATGTTGGCGATCAGGCCGATATGGGCGCCCACGCCGACCATGGGGATGGGGACGGTGAAGGACTGCTTCTGTTCACCCGTCAGGGAGGAGTTCAATTTGGCCTCGCCTTCGAGATACTTGACCTGGCCGATCAGGCCGATGGAGAAGCCTGCCAGGATGTTTTCAAAATTGAGCAGGTCGTACTGGTACTGCAGATCGAACATGCTCATCCGGAGCTTTGATTCAACGGAGGTCGTGGCGGCATAGGTCCGGCCGTTGAAAACAACGGATGATGAAAGGTTTTGCGTGGCCGAATA
>JAPLJM010000394.1 GCA_026388595.1 Deltaproteobacteria bacterium | reverse complement strand
ATCAGTAACCTGATCGAGGGCTTAAGACCGGAAGGCATACCCGATGCCGAAGCAGCAATCATGACCACGGACCGCTTTCCGAAGATCGCCCTGAGAAAAGGCTGGATCGGCGGCAAGGAGATCACCCTCTGCGGCATGGCCAAGGGCGCCGGGATGATCGAACCGCACATGGCGACCATGCTGGCTTATGTGATGACCGATGCCAATATCGAGAGCGCTACCCTGGACCGGATATTTCGGAAAACCGTCGATCAAACCTTCAATGCCATTTCGGTCGATGGGTGCATGAGCACCAATGATACGGCCATTATTCTGGCCAACGGCGTGGCCGGACAGGCCGTGCTCAAAAGCCGCTCAAAGTTCCTGCCCATTTTTCAGGATATGCTGGTCGGTGTCCTGTCGGCTTTGTCACAGGCCATGGTGAGAGATGGTGAAGGGGCCACCAAACTGATCCGGCTGGATATTCAGGGCGCCCGGACATGCCGCGATGCAAAAAAGATTGCCTATGCCGTCGCCAATTCCAATCTTTTCAAAACCGCCTGTTTTGGCCAGGACCCGAACTGGGGCCGGGTCATTGCCGCGGCCGGTTCGGTGGATGTTCCCCTGTCCGTTGACGCTGTCAGTGTTTATTATGATGATCTGGCTGTTTTCAAGGCGGGCCACGGCATTTCAGGGGATATTCAAAAGTTGAAGCAGATCATGGAAAAGGAAGAACTTCACCTCCGCATCCATCTCGGGATGGGATCAAAGTCGTTCTGTCTTCATACGTCCGACCTGACCTATGATTATGTGAAAATCAACGCCCACTATCATACATGAACCGACCTTTTGCTCCCGGATCAGGCCTCGCTTTCCAGGCAGAAAAATAACTATTTATCTTGATTATTCATGATGTATGTGCTAGTCCTGCACGAATTTCACACATCTCCTGATTGACCGGCGTGTGCATTCTTCAAGGAATGTAACCGGTTGAGGCGACGGGGGTGGCGGATAAAACATAACCTAAAGGAGTTTGGAACATGGCAAGTATTTCGATGAAGTTGTTACTCGAGGCGGGCGTCCATTTTGGTCATCAGACCAACAAATGGAATCCCAAAATGAAGCCCTTTATCTTCGGGGCGCGAAACGGCATTTACATTATTGACCTTCAGCAGACGGTGGTTCTTTTTCAGTCCGCCTACAACTTTGTTGTCGACATGGTGGCAGACGGTCGCGAGCTCCTGTTTGTAGGAACAAAGAAACAGTCCCAGGAATCCGTCCGGGAGGAAGCGCAGCGCTGTGGCATGCCCTACGTGAATCAGCGCTGGCTGGGTGGAATGCTCACGAACTTCAGTACCATCAAGAAAAGCATTGACCGTCTGAACACATTGGATAAAATGGTGGCCGACGACAGCATCAAAGCCTTCCCGAAGAAGGAGATCCTGAAGCTTCAGAAAGAAAGGGACAAACTGGAAAAGGTTCTGGGCGGCATCCGGAACATCAAAGGTTATCCGGGCGGCCTTTTTATTGTTGATCCGAAACGTGAACTGATCGGTGTGAACGAGGCGAAGAAGCTGCGGATTCCCATTGTCGCCATGGTGGATACGAATTGTGATCCTGACGATATCGATTATGTGATTCCCGGTAATGACGATGCCATCCGGGCCATCAAGCTGTTCGCATCAAAGATCGCCGATGCCGTCCTGGAGGGCAAAAAGCGCTTTGAAGAACGGCTACAGGCAGAGAGCGACAAGAAAAACGCCCCCGAAATCGTCAGGGAAGAGGATGTTCCCGAAGCCGACGTTCCTGAAAGTGTAGAAACGAAGGACAATGAATAAGCTGAGACAGCCTGATTAATCAATGGAGCATCGGACAGAGATATCAAGCAGAGAGAAAAGACAGAGGAGGTAACTTCAATTGAATATTACATCAGAAATGGTTAAGGAATTACGGGTCAAAACAGGCGCCGGCATGATGGACTGCAAGGAGGCCCTGGCGGCCGTGGACGGCGAATTTGAGAAGGCCATCGACTATCTTCGGAAGAAGGGAATGTCGGCGGCGACGAAGCGTTCATCCAAAGCGGCCAAAGACGGCACGATTGCATCATACATTCACATGGGTGGTAAAATCGGGGTGTTGGTGGAAGTCAACTGTGAAACTGATTTTGTGGCCAAAACAGAGGATTTCCAGACCATGGCCCGGGACATCGCCATGCACGTGGCGGCCTCCAATCCAGTCTATGTGCGCGCCGACGAGATTCCTCCGGAAGCCCTGGAGCGTGAAAAAGCAATTTACCGGGAGCAGCTCTCAACCGAAAAGAAGCCCGAAAAAATCTGGGAAAAGATCATCGAAGGGAAGCTCAAGAAGTATTATGAAGATGTCTGCCTCGTTGATCAAAAATTTATAAAGAATACCGACATTACTGTAGGCACCCTGATCAGCAACATGATCGCCAAAACGGGTGAGAATATTGTCATCAGACGGTTTGTGCGTTTTCAACTGGGCGTTGAGGGACAATCATAATCAATGGAAAAGCCTGTTTATCGTCGAGTTCTCCTGAAACTCAGCGGTGAAGCCCTGATGGGCAAGCGCGCCTTCGGCATCGATCCGGAGATGGTCGGTCACATCGCCGGTGAAATTAAAGAGGTCGTTGCACTGGGCGTGCAGTTGGGGGTCGTCATCGGGGGGGGCAATATCTTCCGGGGACTGGAGGCCAGCGGCGGTGGTACGGACCGGACGATAGCAGACTATATGGGAATGCTGGCGACGGTCATTAACAGCCTGGCCCTGCAGAGCGCCCTCGAAGCCAAAAATGTGCTCACCCGGGTCCAATCGGCGATCGAAATCAAGGAAGTCGCCGAACCCTTCATTCAAAGAAGGGCGGTCCGGCATCTGGAGAAGGGCAGGGTGGTGATCTTTGCCGGTGGGACCGGCAATCCCTTTTTTACAACCGACACCGCGGCGTCGCTCCGGGCGGTGGAAATCAAAGCCGACGTGATTATCAAAGCCACCAAGGTTGACGGCGTTTATGACCAGGACCCCGTAAAATTCCCTGATGCCAGGATGTTCGACAAAATCAGCTATACCGATGTCCTGACGAAAAACCTGAAGGTGATGGATGCGACGGCCATATCCCTGTGCCGTGAAAATCGTCTGCCGATTGTGGTTTTTAATCTGTTGAAAAGCGGAAATATCAAGAATGTGATATGCGGACATTCCATAGGAACAGCCGTAGGAGGTGAGCCATGAAGGATGCGATTTTTAAGGAACTGAAGGACAGTATGGAAAAATCCATTCAATCGATGGAAAAATCTTTTAATAAAGTGAGAACAGGACGGGCATCCCTGTCCTTGCTGGATGGGATCAAAGTTGATTACTACGGCGCGGCGACGCCTCTGAGCCAGGTTGCCAGCCTATCCGTGCCGGAAAGCCGCCTTATTTTGATATCCCCCTGGGATATCAGCGCCCTCGGGGCCATTGAAAAGGCGATCCAGAAATCCGACCTGGCGTTGATGCCGACCAATGACGGAAAATTGATCCGGCTGTCCATCCCGCAACTGACGGAGGAACGGCGGAAGGATCTGGTTAAGGTCGTCAAAAAATCGGCGGAAGAGTGCAGAATCAAATTGAGAAACGGTCGGCGGGATGCCAATGATAAGTTCAAGGCCCTGAAAAAGGACAATGCCATTTCCGAAGACGAGATGTTTACACATCAGGAGGAAGTCAAGAAACTGATGGACAAGGCCATCGAAAAGACGGACGTGATCCTGGCCGCCAAGGAAAAGGAAATTATGCAGATCTGAACTGCAGTCCACGTAATCAAGCATGACAGGGCGCCCCAGGGCGCCCCTTTTTTTAAACACCTGTTGTATCTTGCAGGTGATTATGGTAGTCACAGGATCATGAACGTGCAGTGGGTGCAAGCAATAAGAAAAACAACAGGAAATCGGGTTTCAGGATGATGGATGTCGATCTCCGGAAACTCCCCAGACACATAGCCGTCATCATGGATGGGAATGGCCGGTGGGCCCGGAAACATGCCATGGGGCGCATCTCCGGACACAAAAAAGGGGCGGAAGCGGTTCGGATTACGGTGAGAACCTGCCGGGAAATCGGGATCAAGGTCTTAACACTCTATGCCTTCTCTACGGAAAACTGGCTCCGGCCGGACAACGAAGTCCAGGCGTTAATGCACCTGCTGGAGGAATACCTGCGTTCGGAACTCCATGAAATGCTTGAAAATGGAATCCGTTTAACGACCATCGGCGATACGGAGGCCTTGAAGGAACCCTTCAAAGGCATTCTCCGGGAAACCATGGCCAAAACATCGCATAACCGGGAGATGACCCTTAATCTGGCCCTGAGTTACGGAGGCCGGGACGAGATCATCGCGGCCATTCAAAAGCTCGTTCAGGACGTACATTCCGGCAAACTGCAGCCTCAAGAGATTTCTAAAGACCTGTTTCCCAATTATCTCTATACGACCGGCCTGCCCGATCCCGACCTGCTGATCCGGACCAGCGGTGAATACCGGATCAGTAATTTTCTGCTCTGGCAATCCGCGTACACGGAGTTCTATTTTACCGACGTGCTCTGGCCCGATTTCAATCGGGAGGAACTCTTTAGGGCCATTGCCGAATTCCAACGCCGGGAAAGGCGTTTTGGTCTCACCAGTGATCAGATTCAAGAGGAGCAAACATCATGACATCGCACCTGAAACGCTGGCTTACAGCGATTATTGCCGTCCCGCTGCTCTTTGCAATTATTTTCTTCGGATCGGATTCCCTGTTTTCCGCCGTGATCATCGGGGTGATCCTGCTGGGCGTCTACGAATATCACCATATCGTCTTCGGAGCGGGACATCCCTGGGAAAAAGCGGAAGGGATGGTGATCGGATTTTTAATCCCTTTCACTGCCTATCTCGGCAACATGGAGTGGCTGCAGGCGGTGCTTAGTTTTTCGGTGCTGCTGGTCTTTTTTACATATCTTTTGAGAATAAAAGAAGATCATTTTGACATCCTGCCTGTGGGAAAACTCGTTCTGGGGTTCATGTACGTCCCGCTGATGATGTCCTATTTTATCCTGATCCGCCGGCTGGATCAGGGGGTTCTGTGGATATTTTTTCTACTCGTGCTGGCTTTTTCCGGCGATGTGACGGCCTACTATGTGGGGAAAAATTTCGGAAAAAAAAAGCTCTTCCCTCTTGTCAGTCCCAATAAGACCGTGGAAGGCACCATCGGTCTGATTGCCGGCAGCACACTGGGATGCATCCTTTTTCAGCAGATCTTTTTTCCGACGCTGATGGTCTGGCATGCGGCGGCCCTCGGTTTCTTTGGCAGCGTCCTGGGACAGCTGGGCGACCTCTGCGAGTCGGCCATGAAAAGGGCATCGGGGGTCAAGGATTCCGGTGTTATCCTGCCGGGGCACGGCGGCATCCTGGATCGACTGGACTGTTTGATCTTTATCGCACCCTTTGTCTACTATTATTATAGTTTTATTATTAAATGAAGAAATTATCGATTCTCGGATCTACGGGTTCCATCGGCGTCAACACCCTGGAGGTGGTGTCGCAAAATGAAACGCAATTCTGCATTGTTGCACTTGCGGCAGGACGGAATTGCGACCTTCTGAAAACTCAGATTGAACAGTTTCACCCCCTGATCGCTGCGGTGATAGATGAAACGCATGCCCTTAGATTGAAGGGGTTGCTCCCACCCGATTGTAAAACGGAAATTCTCTGCGGAGCGACGGGGTATCGTGAGGTTGCCCGCATCGCGGAGGCGGAAATGGTTGTCTCAGCCATGGTTGGATCCGCGGGGCTGGTGCCGACCCTGGAGGCCATTGACGCCGGCAAGCATATCGCCCTTGCCAACAAGGAAACCATGGTTGCCGCAGGTCATCTGGTGGTCGAAAAAGCCCGCGTAAAGAAGGTTCAGATCCTGCCCGTGGATAGCGAACACAGCGCTATCTTTCAATGTCTTAACGGTCAGCGGGGACAGGATGTCCGGCGAATCATCCTGACGGCGTCCGGCGGACCCTTCCGTACCTTTTCAAAAGTGCAACTTGAAAACGTTACCCCTGCAGATGCCCTGAAGCACCCGAACTGGAACATGGGTCGGAAGATCACGATTGACTCCGCCTCTATGATGAACAAAGGTCTTGAAATCATCGAAGCCAAATGGCTTTTTGGCGTGGACATTGACAACATCCATGTCCTGATTCATCCCAAAAGTGTCGTTCATTCCATGGTTGAGTTTATCGATGGTTCCGTCATTGCCCAACTGGGCGTTCCCGATATGCGGATTCCCATTGCCTATGCGCTGTCATACCCGGCTGACAGGTTGCCCCGCCACGACGCCCCCCTGGATTTTCTGAAGGTGTCGCCGCTGGAGTTTTATGAACCCGATTCCGACCGCTTTCCCTGCCTTAAACTGGCATGTGATGCCGGGCGCGCCGGCGGCACCCTGCCGGTCGTTCTGAATGGGGCCAATGAGGTGGCCGTGGAGGCCTTTCTGGAAAAAAGAATTCAATTTACGGCGATGCCGGTTATTATCGCGGAAGCCCTGTCGCGCCACCATTCGCTTTCGTCGCCCACCCTCGAAGAGATCCTCGCAGCAGACCTCTGGTCCAGGCAGGAAGCCCATCACATTATCAAGGAGATTAGACATTGATCGGAATCAGCATTGTATCGATGATCATTTTACTGGGCGTGCTTATATTCGCCCATGAATTCGGTCATTTCATCGTGGCAAAAAAATCGGGCGTGGGGGTGCTGAAATTTTCCCTCGGATTCGGACCGAAAATTTTCGGGAAAAAGATCGGGGAAACGGAATACGTGCTGTCCGCGTTTCCCCTGGGCGGTTATGTGAAGCTGCTCGGAGAATCGGAGGTGGAAGGATTATCGGAGGAGGAACAGCAACGGTCCTTCAGCAAGCAGCCCGTTCTCAAGCGGATCATGATCGTTGCCGCCGGCCCCGCTTTTAACTTCCTGCTTGCCATCGTGATCTTCACCATCGTTTACATGGCGGGCATTCCCATCCTGACGAGCGAAATCGGCACGGTTCAGGAAAATTCGGCAGCTTATGAGGCAGGTCTGAAGCAAGGGGATGTGATTACCGCCATCGACGGTGAGCGAATTTCCCAATGGAACCGGTTGGCCGAAACCATCAGCACGAGTGCAGGCCGAACATTGAATCTGTC
>JAPLJM010000111.1 GCA_026388595.1 Deltaproteobacteria bacterium | reverse complement strand
GGCAAAAGGTGTATGGATTGTAGCAGAACAGAGAGACGGCGCCCTGCGCAAGGTCAGTTTTGAGCTGGCCAGCACGGCCCGAAAGCTGGCAGACCAGCTCGGTGAGGAAGTCGGCGCGGTCCTGTGCGGTTCCGGGATTGGAGCCCTGGCTGCCGAGCTCGGAAAATATGGTGTGGATAAAGTATTCGTGGCCGACAATGCGGCCCTCGAACCCTATACGACAGACGCCCATGCGGCTGCCGTTGCCAAAGCGGTGAAGGAAAATGATCCTTCCATCCTGCTTTTGGGCGCGTCCTCTCAGGGCAAAGACCTGTCCGCCGCTCTGGTGGGCAAGCTGGCCACGGGGATGGCCACGGACTGTACGGATGTGAAGATCGCCGACGGCAAACTCCTGGCCATCCGTCCCATGTACGCCGGCATGGGCGAGCTGAAAACCAAGGTCCTGGAAGTCCAGAAGGAAGCGGCCGGCAAGATCGATGTGGCGGAAGCCAATGTGATCGTCTCCGGCGGCCGCGGCATGAAAGGCCCCGAAGGCTATGCCATCCTGGAAGCCCTGGCCTCGCTGCTGGGCGCCGCGGTGGGCGCTTCGAGAGCGGCCGTGGACGCAGGCTGGCGTCCCCAGTCCGATCAGGTCGGGCAGACGGGAAAAGTCGTTTCCCCGAACCTCTATATTGCCTGCGGTATTTCCGGCGCCATTCAGCATCTGGCGGGGATGAGTTCTTCAAAGTTCATTGTGGCCATCAACAAGGATGCGGAAGCTCCTATTTTTGCAAGAGCCGATTACGGTATCGTGGATGACCTTTTCAAGGTTGTCCCCGCGTTCACCGGCGAAGTCAAGAAACTGTTGGCATAACAGCATAGTTGAAAACGGGGGCGGCGGTAACCGCCCCCGTTTTTTAGGGAGGCGTTATGGAACTGTCTAAATTTTCGGCTGGTCATGAAGGAAGGGAAGTTTTCTGGAATGCCCAGCATTTTGAGGCGCTCCTCTTTCTTTTTACGGGGGTCGCGATGGCCATTTTTGCCTATGGCCTTTATCGGCGGTGGCAGGCGTGGACCGCCATCGGCAAGCCTGAAATCCGATGGGACAACCGCAATGAGCGGATCAAACTGCTCCTCCGGGATGGATTGCTTCAGATCAAGACCTTCAAGGATATCTACCCCGGCATCATGCACGGATTGATCTTTTTC
Source organism: Deltaproteobacteria bacterium (assembly GCA_026388595.1). Taxonomy (GTDB): domain Bacteria; phylum Desulfobacterota; class Syntrophia; order Syntrophales; family Fen-1087; genus JAPLJM01. The sequence goes on along the minus strand of JAPLJM010000111.1, from coordinate 1,653 downwards.
GGGTTTCTGGTCCTTATCTTCGGTGCGGCCTTTGACGCCACGGAGTTTCATGTGGCGGAACCGCTGGGCGTTCCGTTTCTGGTTGGAAAATTCTACCTGTTCTTTTCATTTCTTATGGATCTCTTCGGACTGGCGGTGCTGATTGGAACCTTTATGGCCATCGACCGGCGGTATCTGACCAGGCCCGATCGGCTGGGTTACAAGGGTGAGCCGGACAGCACCCCCGATGACGCCATTGTCCTGCTGCTTCTGGCCGGGATCATCATTACCGGCTTTATTATTGAAGCGCTCCGGATCAGCGTGACCTGGCAGCAGACCCCCTGGGAAGTGTGGTCCTTTGTAGGCTGGGCGCTGGCGAAAGCCTTTACCGGGATCGATCCTGAATCGGCAAAAGCCATGCACAAGTTCACCTGGTGGACGCACACCTTCCTGGCCCTGGGCTTTATCGCCTATATTCCCTACTCCCGGCTGCTTCACATTATTACCACGCCGGCCAACCATTTCATGCAGAATATGAAGCCCGTGGGGGCCATTGAGCCGATCCGGGATTTTGAGAATGCCGAGTCTTTCGGGGTTGGAACCCTGGAAGAGTTCACCTGGAAGCAGATTTTTGACGCCGATGCCTGCACCCGCTGCGGGCGCTGTCAGGATGGTTGTCCCGCCTATTTGACCGGGAAGCCCCTTTCCCCGAAGAAAATGGTCCAGGATCTGAAAACCTACTGGCTGGAAAAGGCGCCTGCGGCGGTGGAAGCCAAGAAGGCAGCCGGAGAAATCTTCAACATCAAGCAGCTCGCGCCGGTGGATGCCGCCGTAAAAATGGTGGAAGACAAGTTTCTGGGTCAGAAAACCGGCGACCCCGTAGAAAAAGCGCTCGTGGGCGAGGCCATCGGTCTGGATGAACTCTGGGCCTGCACCAACTGCATGTACTGCATGGAAAACTGTTCGAGTTCCATTGAACACGTGCCCAAGATCATCGGGATGCGTCAGTACAAGGTGCTCACGGAGGCGGACTTTGCGCCGGAACTTCAGCTGGCTTACCGCAACATGGAAAACAACTCCAATCCCTGGGGCGTGGGAGCCCATCTCCGGGCGGATTGGGCCAAAGAGCTGGGCATCAAAACCCTAGCGGAAGACCCCAATGTGGAATACCTGTTCTACGTGGGCTGTGCCGGTTCTTTTGACGACCGGGGCAAGAAAGTTACCGTGGCCTTTGCCAAGATCCTCCAGACGGCCGGTGTCAGCTTCGGCATCCTCGGGACGGAAGAGAGCTGCTGCGGCGATTCGGCCATGCGTGGCGGCAACGAGTATCTCTATCAGACCCTGGCGCAGATGAACATCGACGCCATGAACGGCTATGGCGTCAAGAAGATCATCGCCACCTGTCCTCATGGTTATAACGCCCTGAAAAAGGATTATCCCAACTTCGGCGGTAATTTTGAGGTCTATCACCATACGGAAATCATTGCCGATCTGCTGGCCAAGGGAAAGATCAGCACGGCGAAGCCCGTGCAGGGGACCTTTACCTATCATGACTCCTGCTTTCTGGGCCGGTACAACAATGTTTATGAACAGCCGAGGAAGATCCTCAGCGCCGTTCCCGGTTTACGGCTGGTGGAAATGGAGCGGAACCTGGAAAAGAGCTTCTGCTGCGGC
>JAPLJM010000302.1 GCA_026388595.1 Deltaproteobacteria bacterium | reverse complement strand
TTGACAACAAGGGCGGGAACACCCATGACGCCGTATTGACTGATCTCCCGGATATCCGGTACGTGGAGCAGTTCACCCGGAAGGTTCATCTCAGAAAGGACATCCCGGACGTCCATCTCCAGGCGGTCGCACTGGGAACAGCCGGGGCCGAGAACGGCGATCCGCAATCCTTCCTGAACCGGAATGTCGACGGGCTGACCGAGAGACTTTTTTAATTCCTGAACAAACGCCGCTGCATAGAGGTCTTTGGCGCGGTCGGGGATATAATTCTTCTCCGAAAGGCGTCGCACCATCTCTGCGCCGATGTTTTCGCCAACAGCCTGATCGGGACGAAGGACATAGTCCCGGACGATCGTTTCCATAACCTTCTTCAACCCGATGATTCCGACAAGGCTGTTTTTGATCCGGATCTGGGTAACATCAAGTTCCGACATAATTTATCCTCTTAAGGACGCAGCGTCATCCATTCTCGCAGAGCAAGGATTCACAATCTGTCCGATCTTTTCGCAGGTGTTTTCGCGCTGAATGGCGGATATTTTCTCCATTCAGCAAGCGCTCTCATCACATGCAAGTAATCATTCATCATTTTGTTTTTCGATGGTTAAATCACAACCAGGTGGGAAACGGATCTACATTATTGAGGAACAGGGTCCAACGATCTTGCTAACCCATCGATATTTTTGGTGGGCGATGCGCGACTCGAACGCGCGGCCTTTGGTTCCGGAGACCAACGCTCTATCCACCTGAGCTAATCGCCCCTTGTTTTACTGCCCCCTCTTTACATTTTTTGAAACTTATGTCAACATCAAGATGCCCGAGTCCATCCGCTTGAAAATCAAGGCCTATCTGCGGCGGGATGAAACGCCTTCAGCGTGCCCGACTGATTAGAGACGATCTTGCCCTGCTGGGGAAGACGGTTGCAGTCTTGGAAGGGTGAGTTCTTTAAGGATACGTTGCACCGGTTCGCTGCGGTTCATGCTGTAAATGTGAATGCCCGCAGCACTGTTTTTGATCAGGTCTTCCGTCTGCAGGACGGCGTATTCAATGCCATATTTCTCCACTTCCTCATTTTTGTCCCTGACTTTCTCGATCTTATTAGCCAGCGTCTGCGGAATGGATGCTCCGCACAGGCCGGCAATGCGTTCGACCTGCTTATAATTCAGGATAGGAAAGACACCGGGAAGGATTGGGATGTTAATTCCCAGGGCCTGCGTCCGGTCCCGGAATCGGTAAAAATAACTGTTATCAAAGAAGAGCTGCGTAATGATGAAGTCTGCCCCGGCGTCGACCTTACGTTTCAAATTCTTTATGTCTTCTTCAAGCGAGGGGGCTTCAATATGGCCTTCCGGCGAACCGGCAACACCGATTGAAAAAAAATCCATCCCGTTAATGAATCCCACCAGGTCGCTGGCATGGCTGAATCCACCTTCCGGCGTGATGAATTTTTCCGTACCGGTCGGGGGATCGCCCCGTAATGCCAGGATATTCTCGATGTTTTCAGCTCGAAAGGCCTCCAGAATCCGGGCAATATCATCTTTTGTAGATTGGACGCAGGTGAGGTGGGCCAGGACTTCCATCCTGATTTCCTTCTTCACCCGGGAGGCAATCTCAAGGGATTTTTCCCGTGTGCTGCCGCCCGCGCCATAGGTGACAGAAATGAAATCCGGTTGTAAATCGGCCAGTTCCTGAATCGTCGCAAATAGGTTTTCCAGATTTCCTTCCCGCTTCGGTGGAAAGAATTCGAAGGACAGGGTAAATCGTTTCTGCTTGAGCAGCTCTCGGATGAACATGTAAAACTTCCTCAAATTTTTGTGCGAAAAATGTCATTAAGTGGGATGATTGTCAATCCTTTTTCAATGCGGAGGTTGAAATCACGTCCCGACTCTGATAGAAGCATTGAAAATGTGTTGGAAATCAATCATTGTGAAAAAAGCAAGATGCGTCATCCCTCTGCTGGTGTTGCTTCTGATGGGATTTTTGACCTCAGAGGCAAGCGCCTTGAATCGCATTCTGAATGTCCGGCACTGGGTTGCTCCGGATCATACAAGAATCGTCATCGATGCAAGTGAACCTCCAGATATCACTGTTGAGAAAGATAATCAGCGAATCCTGATTGATTTCAAAGATGCTGCTTTTCCCAAGAACCTTCCGCAAAAAACCATATTTAATAAACCGGGGCTTGCCTTTATTTTTATCGACCGCTTGCCTGAAAACCGGATCCGTATTGAAATCTCGCTGTCTGACCATGGTGACACAAAGGTATTCAAACTCCCGAAATTTGAGGGGAAACCGGACCGGGTGGTTGTGGATATCGAACTTCCCGAGGTTGAAAAAAAAGAGACCGAGGAGCGGGAGCAGGTAAAGACAGCAAGAAAAGATCGGATTGTCGTTATAGATCCCGGTCACGGTGGAGATGATCCGGGCGCTATCGGCTGGGCGCGCACACAGGAAAAAGATATTGTCCTGAAAATCGCCAGAAGACTGAGAGATAATCTTAATCAGCGGGAAGGCTACCGCGCTTTTCTGACCCGAAACGGCGACTATTAT
>JAPLJM010000038.1 GCA_026388595.1 Deltaproteobacteria bacterium | reverse complement strand
AGATTTCAATACTTGAAATGGTAATCATCACAGCAATGATGAACTGGAAGTCATTTAGTTGTAGGTGAGACAATGGCCGATATTATTAATATTTTCATTGGTCTGGCCTAAACAGTACCAATTGAAAACTGCGATACAAGCCGATTTGGCCCTGATCTCGACTACAATAAAATTACTGGCCGCTCGGCAAAGTCAAAGGCGTGGACCACAACGATTCATTTTTTTTGAAACAAAAATACGCATCAACCGGATGAACCAAATATAATATCGTCGAGCAGAGTTCGAAGGAATGAGCCGATCCGGGATAATAATTGTTGGCCTCATGAAAAAAGAACCTTTCTTTCTGAGGAAGATATGCGCAAGGCTGAAGAAGCCGTTAAGGTACAACGTGACATTCATTAAGAACAGGCCAACAGGTCAATCCAGCTGACTCGTTACGATCGTCGTTGACGATCACGTTACGGGGCCTGTTATTCAGGTTGCAATTTTGCCGCAGCGTCCTTGACACTCAAAATCCTGGCGTAGACGGCGCCCAGGGCCGCCAGGAAGGCCCCGTGAACGTGGGCGGCGGGAATCGTCCGGTCGCCGAAGACAAGCCCCCGGGTTGCGCACGCGTCATGCAGGACGGTGCAGGCAAAACCATAATCGAAAGCGGCCCGCACCGTCGCGTCGACACACATGTGGGTCATCATACCGCCGATCATCAAATTTGTGATTTCTTCTTTCTTCAGGTGGTCCAGGAGGCCGGTTTCCCGAAAACTGTTGGGATAGTATTTCTTTATGACGGTTTCGCCGGGCAGAGGCTGGACAGCATTGTAAAAGAGAACGCCTTCCGTATCGGGCAGAAAGAAGGTCGCCCCGGGCCGAACGGAAAAATGCTGAATGTGCACCACCGAAAGATTTTTCTCCCGAAAATGACTGAGAACCTCCCCGGCATGACGGCCTGCCTCCAGGCTCCCTTCGAGCTCCATCGCACCCTGCGGAAAGTAGTCGTTCTGAATGTCGATCAGCATCAGAGCTGTTTTCATGATCCCTCCCCCCTTTTATCCTGCCAAACGCACAGGGACAATACAATCGTCAGAAGCAACAAGGGATTCCTGCCAATAGAGGTTCCTTGCGCACCCTTTCGCCAGGCATCACCGCTCACCAAGAACTTCCGTTCGATTTTTTCGCCCATCACAATGCCTCAATGACGGACCAGAGGGCGTCTTTCCCCTCGCCCGTCTTGGCGGAAAAAAGGATGGGCGGCATATCAGGGTCGGTGACGGATTTAAGATCCGCGACCTCTGTCAACGCCCTTCCAATCAGTCGCGCGCGGCTTTGCACCTGGTTCTTGGACAGCTTGTCTATTTTGGTCAGCACTTGCAAAACCGGAATGCGGTACGTGTTAAGCCACTTCAGAAGATCCAGGTCACCCGCAGCAGGATCCCGCCGGATATCCAGAATCAGGATGACAAGACGCAGACTCAGCCTTTCTCTCAGGTACGTTTCCACCATCGGGCCCCATTTCCGCCGAGTCGCCTCGGGAACCCTGGCAAATCCGTATCCGGGAAGGTCAACGAAGGCATAGCGATGGTTGATGAGGAAAAAATTAATGAGCTGCGTGCGGCCGGGCGTGTTGCTGGTTTTCGCAAGATTCTTCTGACGCACAAGCGTGTTGATCAAGGAAGACTTGCCCACATTGGACCGGCCCACAAAGGCCACCTCGGGAAAAACGCCTTCGGGATAGTGCGACGGTTCTGTCGCGCTTTTTATGAATTCTGCCGACATGATTTTCATCGGACATGCCTATCCACTTTCTTTGAAATCCTCTCTCGCCCCATGAACATGGCAAAAGAAGAGACTCCGTTATTCCCGCTCGAAGGTGATGCCGTACTTTTCCAGTTTCCGTTCAAATGTTGGCCTTGATATTCCCAGGATATCGCACACTTCTCCTTTGTTCAAGGCGCTGTTCTTTTTTAAAATATCCCGTATGTAGCGTTCTTCCACTTCATCGAGGGTCAGAAGCTTTCCCGACGTTTCCATCCCGTTCGCTTTGTCCTCCTGATTTTCCTTCTTCGGGTGCTCATCGATCAGCTCCGGAAAATCGCTACGGACCAGAACCTGCCCCTTGGCAACCACCAACGCCCGGACCAGGAGATTCTCCAGCTCGCGGATGTTCCCGGGCCAGTTGTATTTCATGAAGACGTCCATCATCTCGTTAGACACGCCGATAACCCGTTTATGGAGATCCTTGTTAATTTTGGTCAGAAGATAATCCACCAGGGGGCCAATATCCTCCCGCCGCTCCCGCAGGGGCGGAATCAGGATAGAGACGATATTCAGTCGATAATAAAGATCATCCCGGAACTTGTTTTCCTTGACCATGGTTTTCAGGTCTTTGTTGGTGGCGGCAACAATGCGCGCATTGACCCGGACACGGTCCTTGCCGCCAACGCGCTCGAACTCCATCTCCTGCAGGACTCTGAGAAGTTTTGCCTGGAGATTCAGGGACATCTCGCTGATTTCATCGAGAAAAACCGTACCGTAACGAGCGAGTTCAAACTTCCCTTGTTTGCGACTGATGGCGCCCGTAAAGGACCCCTTCTCATGGCCGAATAATTCTGATTCCAGGAGGGTCTCCACAATGGCGGAGCAGTTAATCGCAATGTAGGGTTCATCCGGCGCGGTATTGTGATGAATGACTTTGGCAATCAGTTCTTTGCCCGTCCCGCTTTCACCCTCGATCAAGACCGTCGTCCGGCTCTGTGAAACGACGCCGATGGTCTTGAAAATCTCCCGCATATCCTTGCCGGAGCCGATAATGTCGCCTACCTTGAACTGCCGGGACGGCTCCATGAGCAGGCCGTCGATCTTTTTTTCCATCTCAAAAGTCTTGACAGCCTTGTTAATGGCGATATCCAGTTCATCCACATTAATGGGTTTATGGATGTAGTCAAAGGCACCCCCTTTCATGGCCCTGATGGTCGAGTCCATGTCGTGGTGCGCCGTGATCATAATGACTTTGACGTTTTCATCTTCTTCACGCAAATCTTCCAGAACCGTAAAGCCGTCGATATCCGGCAGCCGGATGTCCAGAATAACCACATCGGGCGAGTTTTTGACAAACTTGTTCAACCCGTCGGTACCCGTATTGGCCGTTACGACGTCATGGCCTTCCTCAGTCAGATACAGCTCAAGGGTTTCAGAAATTGAGACGTCGTCGTCAATCACGAGAATCTTCGGCATAGGGTTATCCTTCCTGGTTGATCGGGAGCGTCACCATCACCTGGGTTCCTTCCCCTTTATTACTTCTGATTTCGATACTTCCCATGTGAAGATCAATGATCTTCTTGACCTGCGTCATCCCCAGGCCGGTCCCGTATTTCTTTTTGGTAAAGAAGGGATTATAAAGATGAGGCAGGTCCGCCGCATCTATCCCGCAGCCATTGTCTTCAACGGTGATCTGAAGTTGCGTCCGGTCATTACCCCTGTGCCGGACGGTGATATGGAGGATTCCATCCATCTCCATCGCATCCACGGCATTCCGGTAAATGTTCAGGAAGACCTGTTCCAGCATGGCCGCATCCACATCCAACAACGGCAGCGAATCATCAAAATCGGCTTGAATGTGGATATTCTTGTCCGCCACCAGCCTTTCCACCAGGGCCAGGGCATTCTCAATGATTCTTCGGATATCGGAGAGCTCCCTTTTGGGGACCGCGGGCCTGGCATAAATGAGCACATCATTAACGAGTTCCTCCAGATGCTCCACCTCCCGCTGCGCTATTCTAAAGCGCTTCAGATCATTGCCCTCCGGCTGCATGCGCTTTTCCAGGATCTGGAGGCTCATCTTGATGGAAGACAGCGGGTTCCTCACTTCATGCGCGATCCCGGCCGACAACTGGCCGACGGCTGCGAGCTTTTCACTCTCGTAATATTTTTTCTCCAGATTTTTGAATTCAGTTATATCCCGCTGGACAAAGACATAGCGGTCCGTTCTTTCCACCGGACGGGGTGTGACCAATAGGCTGCGCTTCCTACCGTCTCTGCCCGTGGCTTCAACCTCAAAGGGTTTGTAGATCCCTTTTTTCACGTCTTCCCAGACGGATAGGGCCAAGGCCCGATGCTCAGGCGCCACGAATTCCGCAAAGTGCTTCCCCTTTATTTCTTTGAAGATGGAACCCTTGTTTTTTTCCGGATCACCGCTGACATAATTGATTATGCCGTCGCCGCTGACATCAAGCAAGGTATCCGGTGAGCTGTCCACAATCGACTGCAGATAATGATGGACCGCCTCAATCTCCTGCCGGAGCCGAATATTTTCAGACAGTTCATCCTGCAGCGTCTCTGCAGATTCTTTCAAATGCGTGGCCATTTCCTCTTCCCGGCTTACGTCCTGCAGTGTTTCGACGGCTGCAATGATATCTCCCTTCCTGTCATAGATAGGCGCTGCCAGGAAATAAAGATGTCGGCTGCGCCCGCCGAGATTTTTATAAAAATCCCTGGCCTCGTAGGCGCCTTTGACGACCGCCGATTTTTGCACCCGCTTCTTGCCGTAGTACTTCTCAAGCCCCTCAATGTCATCGTCCACAATCAAGTCCGCGATGACCGGCCGTTTTTCCTGGTAAAAGGGCAGATACTGCTTGTCCGTACCGATCATTTCCCGGGCATCATATCCCATGAGTTCCGCACAGGCCTTGTTCCAGAACATGATCCGGTGATCCCGCCCGATGACAAAGGTGGGAATGGGCGACCCTTCAATGACGCCCTCGATGGTCGTCCGCAACTGGATGTTTTTGTCCAGTTCGCTCTTCAGGGTGTCCGTATAACCTTTTAAATCATTTTCCAGTTCCTTCTCTCGGGTAACATCCTGAAGCGTTTCAATGGCGGCAAATATCTCGCCCTTCTCATCGTAAATCGGCGCCGCCAGAAAATAAAGATGCCGGCTGACCCCGCCGAGATTTTCATAGAAGTCGCTGGCCTCATAGGCCCCTTGCACCACCGTGGATTTCTGTACCCGTTTTTTACCGTAAAATTTCCCCAGGCCCTCGATATCATTGTCAACGATCAGATCGGCGATGACCGGCCGTTTTTCCTGATAAAAGGGCAAATACTGTTTATCCGTGCCGATCATCTCTGCCGCGTCATACCCCATGAGATCGGCGCAGGCCTTGTTCCAGAACATGATTTTATGATCTCTGCCAATGACAAAAGTGGGAATGGGCGATCCCTCAATGATACCCTCAATGGTATTTTTTTCACGTAAAAGCTTTTGCTGCCAGTTTTCACTTTCCCGCAGGCGCCGCCACGCACGATTGATGCGCATCTGTCGCCAACCGGCATAGGCGAGCGACATGCTGGCAATGGCCACCGCGACGACCAGTGCATCGTGTTCAGCGATATTCTTGTCATGGGAATGATTGACAGCCAGAATGATCAGAAGGATCATGACGACAATCGATAATAATTTCAGCCAGACGGAAGCTTTCATGCGCCCCGCCCTATCCTGCTCTCAATATCGGTTTGATTCATATCCCCTTCGGCTTTGCCTTCCATAATGGACGATCGCTTCTTCTGCAAAGGTCGATATTGCACGGGCGGGGGATCCTTTACTCCCGAAACTCGCCTTTGCGTTTTCTCATCTGATAATTCATAACGGCGTATAATACGTAGACGGAAAAGGCTGCCGCCAGCGATATAAGCAAAGTTGTCAATCCGCTTTCAATGCCAATAGCCCGCTGACAGATCAGCCATACCACAAGATAGGTGACGGCAGTTAAAATTTCCTGCATTTTTTAATCCCTTTCTTTCCAAGATATTCATCATGAGCCACGTATTTGATCACCTGCCCTGAAATGTATCGCGATACTAACGGTACCATCTAAAAATTTCAATATAAAATATTGCAATAGAGCCCTTATTAAAAAAGTACCATTTTACTTTTCGTTCAATTCCCCTCGCTCGTTGAATAGAATGTTAAACGATCTGAGAAACCGTCACACTTAAAATATCCAGCGGGCAAACAATATAAATAAGCAGATCTAGGATGTTAGCGTGATAACGGATCGAAAGCGGACAAATGGCACATGTGTTGCATTTGCTTCGCGCAACTCACGAAAAATTCCTTTTTGCCAAGCATGATTTTTTATGTTAGGAAAGGGAATGAAAATTTAATCAAGCAGGAAAGGAGAAAAAAGATGTTAGGGAAATTTGGTAAAATGTTGTTGACACTTCTTGTCGCAGCGGGCGCTTTGTTGGTATCGTCATCGGGTGTATTCGCGGCGGAGGCACTGCCTGGAGCAGGTGAATCCTACATAAAAGTGATTTTCGCTTTTGGGGCAATGCTGGGTGCGGGCCTGGCCATTGGGCTGGGAGCCATTGGCGCCGGCGCCGGTATTGGTAATGCTGCAAATGGTGCATGTATGGCAGTTGGTAGAAACCCCGGGGTTCAGGGAAAGATCATGACGGTCATGCTGGTCGGGATGGCGATGGCAGAATCCGTTTGTATCTATGCGCTGGTTGTCGCCCTGGTCCTCCTCTATGCTAATCCCTACATGCGTTATTTTTTGGGTTAATTTGAATCAAACATTAACTTCAAAATAACAACAGTTAGGGGGAAAAGCGAATGTCAGAAACTAAAAAAGGTAAGCAGTTATTTACTGTAGCGAGAGTCTTCTTCCTGCTTATCGTAATCCCCTTATCACTGATGGCTATTCTGATCGCCAACGGCATTTTTAAATTAGGGGTTACAGTAAAAGAACGAGCAGTTACTGTTCTTGACCAGAAATCTCAGGAAGAAATCAAAGTACGTGCCATAAACACGGCGGACGAGGTTACGAATTTCCTCATGGAACGCAAGAAGGATCTCCTGATTGCCACGATTATCCCAGCTTCTGATTCCGCATTCAAGAAATTCGTCAGTGAAAACAAGAAAAACCTCTGGGTAAAGGATAATGACAAAATCCGCCAGGTTGCGGCGCCTCTTTACACCGAGATGTCTTTCATTGACAAAAATGGCACCGAACAGATCAAAATCTCCAACGGCGAGATTGTCCCCAGGACGAAGTTGGTCAATGTCAGTACCCCGTCCAACACAACTTACAAAAACGAAGATTACTTTGCCAAGGCAAAGAATCTTAACAAGGGAGAAGTCTATGTATCCCCGGTCACCGGCTGGTATGTGAACCGGATGGAGTTCGAAAAGGGCAAACGGTTCTCAGGTATTGTCCGTTTCGCAACGCCTCTGTTCGCGCAAGAGGGATTTGCCGGGATCATCAGCCTGGCCCTGGATTTCCGTCACCTTGCCGGTTATACGGATCATGTTATTCCCACACAGGCAGCACCCGTGTATGAAGCGGATGCGTCGACAGGAAATTATGCCTTCATGGTCGACAACAGAGGGTTCATCATTTCCCATCCCAATGACTACCATGTGGAGGGACTTTATTCCAACGGAACACCGGTTCCTGCTGTCACACAGGCAAATTCGGCAGATCTGACAAAAAAGGGCGAAGAGGTCCTGAATCTTAATCTGCTTTCCTTCATGGATCCGAACCTGCCGGAAGTAACCAAAGATGCAGCATCTGGAAAATCTGGAATAAAAACGTATAAGTTTGGAGGTCATACAAAATTCGTGGCCTATGCACCCATCAAATTCTTTACGAAAGACACGCCTGAGCCGGGTGGATTCGGATGGATCGCCATGGGTGTTGATGTGGAGAAATTCAGCGAACTGGCCATTAAAACAACGAAAAACATTGATAAAGAAGCAAAAGCATGGACAACAACGATCATCCTGATTCTGACGATCTCCGTTGTCATCCTGTTCCTCATCCTGGCCCTCCTGGCCCGGGGAATTACCCGATCCATTGAGACGGAGATTCCGAAAGGCTCCGAAGGGGAAGGTCATTTTAACGATGACGAGGACGACGATAAATAAACCCCTAAAGGCCGGAAGTCAAAACTTCCGGCCTTTTTTTGATGCCTTTTTTACAAAACAAAAGCGTTCATCGCACATGTCCCCGTGATGAACGCTTTTGTTTTGTAAAAAGGTGTTGAACCAGATCGTAAGCCGAGTTCTGTTCCGCCTTTCGGTCACCCGGAAGGCGGTGATGATCATTCATCTGGGACAGCAGTTGCCTGCAGCCTCAAGCGACACAACCCGAGAACGTCGGGCGGGCCACCCTCAAATGTTCTCCTATTCGGTCTTGCTCCGGATGGGGTTTACCATGCCTTCCCTGTCACCAGGGAAGCGGTGAGCTCTTACCTCGCCTTTTCACCCTTACCCGCAAAACGGCGGGCGGTATATTTTCTGTGGCACTTTCCTTAGGGTTACCCCCAGTCGCCGTTAGCGACCATCCTGCCCTGCGGAGCTCGGACTTTCCTCCCGTCCGGAC
>JAPLJM010000206.1 GCA_026388595.1 Deltaproteobacteria bacterium | reverse complement strand
ATCATCGGCCTGCTGGAAACCTTCACAGGAGGGTATCTGTCACCGTCACTGCGGGATGTGGTGCCCTATATGGTGCTGGTCGTTATCCTGCTGGTCAAGCCCTATGGCCTCTTCGGTCTGAAGGAAATCGAACGGGTATGATAGCCCATTACATGGAGGCGCTTTGAAAAACGGTTCACCGCGACTCAAAATTCTTTTCCGCTAAGAAGAAGACCAGTGGTGATCATAATCACTTGTGAACCGTTGACATCCCGTCTGGAAAGGCGGAAAACATTTGATTTGCCGCTTGCGAATCGTTTTTCAGCAATTTGCGAATCTCTCAAAAGGTAGAAGCATGAAGATAAAGAAATGGCAATTCCATCCCTGCGGCAATTACCGGGAACATTACGAACAGGAATTGCGAATCTTCGAGACGGATTTCGGCCGCCTTTGGCTGGGCATCGGGATTTTTACGCTCTTTTTAATCGTCCCCTGGATTTCCAGTCCCTACATGATCTATGTTTTCAATACGATTGGAATTGCGGCCATTTCCGTTATCGGACTGAATATTTTGATCGGTTTTACAGGGCAGATTTCTCTCGGGCACGGCGCCTTTTTCGGCGTCGGCGCCTATGCGGCGGGAATTCTGGCAACTGCCCTGGATTGCCCCTTTTACCTGGCCATTCCGGCCTCCGCTGTCATCACAGCCATGGTCGGCATGATCTTCGGTATTCCCTCGGTGCGGCTGAAGGGGCTCTATCTGACCATTGCCACCCTGGCCGGCCAATTCATCATTGAATACATCCTGCTGCACTGGGACAGCCTGACAAAGGGAACCATGGGTATCACCCTTCCGAAGGCAGGCGTGCTGGGCTGGGAATTGAGCGGCGACAGAGCCTTCTTCTTTCTCATCTTCGCCTGCCTGATCGGGATGACCTGGATTGCGGTGAATCTGATTCGCACCAAATACGGCAGGGCCTTCATCGCCATTCGGGACAATGACCGGGCGGCCGAAGGCATGGGCATTCCCATTTTCCGTTACAAGCTATTGGCCTTCGGCATCAGTTCATTCTATGCAGGATTTGCCGGCGCCCTCTGGGCCTATTACAGCGTCAGCATCACCACGGAACCCTTCAATCTCAGCCTGTCGGTGGAGTATATCGCCATGGTCATTATCGGCGGCATGGGCAATATCACCGGATCGATCTTTGGCGCTGTTTTTATCACCGGCCTGAACGAAGTGCTGCGATGGCTCACGGAGATCCTGATGAATATGGGGGTTTTCAGCGGCTCCGGTCTGAATATGGCGCCGCTGCGCGAATTCGCCTTCGGCCTGGCGATTGTGCTGTTTATTCTTTTCGAACCCCGCGGACTGGCTGAGGTTTGGCGGATTGTCCGTTCCAGTTTCCGGCTGTGGCCGTTCTCATATTGAGGGAAGCCCCGATGAAAGAGACACTCATCCAGATCAACAATATTTCCGTTGTTTATTCCGATGTGATTCAGGTGCTCAAAGGCGTGTCGCTCCGGGTGGAAAAAGGCGATATCGTTTCCCTGCTCGGCAGCAACGGCGCCGGCAAAACGACCACACTGAAGGCCATTTCCGGCCTCTTGAAACCGGAAAACGGCAAAGTCACCGACGGGACGATCGTATTCAATGACCATCCCATTCATAATCAGTCGCCGGAAACCATCACCCGCATGGGCATTATTCAGGTCCTGGAGGGGCGCCAGCCCTTTAAGTATCTGACCATCGAGGAAAACCTGCGAGTCGGAACGGCGACCCGTTGGGGGAAACCCTATCAGCAGGACCTGGAATTGGTTTATCACTATTTTCCGGCCCTTCTGACCCGCCGAAAGGCGCTGGCCGGCTATTGCAGCGGCGGAGAGCTGCAGATGCTGGTCATGGGACGGGCGCTGATGGCCCATCCCCAGCTTCTGCTGCTGGACGAGCCGTCGCTGGGCCTGGCGCCCCTGGTCGTCCGGGAGATTTTTCAAATCATCCGGAAAATCAACGAAGAACAAGCCACCACCATCATCCTTGTCGAACAGAACGCCAGGATGGCGCTGCAGACGGCCCATTACGCCTATGTCATGGAAAACGGCAAGATCGTCATGGAAGGAAGGGCGGAAGACCTGGCAGAGAACCCGGACGTTAAAGAGTTTTATCTCGGAATGGCGGCCACGGGCATTGCGAAATCATATCGGGATGTAAAATCCTACAGAAGGCGTAAACGATGGCTGTAGAGGTGAATGATTGTTTCAACCGCTTTTTCACATTTCGTTAAGTGTTAAGAAAATAAATCTATCCTTTTGACGTGCCGCCCGATATCAATATTTTAAATATCCTGTATTATCTGTTAGTTACAAGTAATGCGCTATCCGCTTCCAATCTGGCACGCTTCTTTCATTACTATTGGGTAAAAAGCAAATCATCGAAGATCATACATGGCTGGAGGAGGCGACAAATCATGAAAAAGACTTTATCAACGGTGTTCATGGCGGGCTTTGTCATTCTGGTGACGGCGGGTTTCAGCTTTGCCGAATATGCAGCGGGCAGCGGCGACAATTTTCCTTATTTCCAGTTGGGGTGCCTGATCATCGGCGGCCTGATCATGGTTTCCCTGAAACATAAATTCCCGAAAATTTATGCGAGCGAAGTTGCCGGCGCCTTTGCGCTGTATACGGTGTACGTGGCCCTGTTTACCCTGCCCGTCATGGAAGCGATCAAGAACTGGATCAGCTAACGACATCAATCCGACTTACCGACACCTAAGAATACCGGCGGGCGAGCATCCCCTCGCCGGTATTCTTTTTGTTGCCGTTTTTGACACCTTTGAAAAACGCTTCGCCGCCGCTCAAAATCTTTTTCGCTTCAGGGATGCTCGTATTAGATGATGATTACGGACAAGCGGTTAACTTCAGCACTGGAAAGTCGAAAAACATCTTATTCGCTGTTTGCGAACCATTTTTCACGGGATAGGCAAAGCTTTTTTATGAAGTCGCCAGATTCTGGATGGTGATATCTTTCATTTTCAGTTGTATATCCGTCGCGCCATTCCAGTTATTGATTTGAGGGGTGAAGGCAATGTCCAGGCTGGGACCGGAGAGGGCATGCAGAAAATGTCCCTTGCTGAACCAGATGGAATTGCAGGAAACCCCGTCCCCATTGATGCGCATACGAAGATGGTTATTACCGACGACGGAGGGAGAGCTGACGTTGACATTGCGGGCGCACAGCACCGGTTCGGGATTCTGACTGCCGAAGGGCGCCAGCGTATCCAGATGCGACACCATGGCATGATTGATATCACTGAGCTGACAGTATGCATCGATCGTGGTATGGGAGACAAAGTTCACCAGCGTCGCCTCCTCTTTGATGACGGCATCAAGCTGATCGGTAAAGGATTGAATTTCTTCTTCTCTGATGGAGATTCCCGCAGCATAGCGATGCCCTCCGTAGGCGAGCAGGCGTGAATCGCATTTTTTCAGGCCCTCGTAGATATTGAAAGCGGAGACGCTCCTGCCGGACCCTTTTCCAACGCCATCTTTCAGGCTGATCAGGATGGCAGGGCGGCAATAACGGTCAACGAGTCGTGAGGCTACAATTCCGATGACGCCGGGATGCCATTTCGATGAAGCGAAGACAAGCACGCTCCTTTTCTCAATATTCAATTTCTTTTCAATACTATCGATGAGTTCAGAAAAAATAACCTTTTCCATGGTCTGTCGCTTGCGGTTGCACACATCCAGTTTTCTGGCCAGATCCCTGGCTTCTTCAACATTATCGGTGAGCAACAGCCGGACGGCGTCAAGCGGCGACCCGATGCGCCCCGCCGCGTTGATCCGGGGAATAAGACAGAAGGAGGCCTTGCCGGAGTCAATGACCTGATTCTCGACGCCGCAGATCTCCTTCAGGGCGGTCAGGCCAACGCGTCTGCTTTCCGTGATCAGATCCAAACCGATTTTTGTAAAGATCCGGTTTTCGTCAAGCAGGGGTGAAATATCACCGATGGTGCCGATCGCGACCAGATCCAGGTATTCCCGGAGATTCGGAGACCGATTCTCTGTCCAGTATCCCTCCTTCCGGAGCAGGCCTCTGAGTGCAATCAGAAAATTAAAGGCAATGCCCACCGCGGCCAGATGCTTGAAGGGGAAGGAACAATCGGATTGCTTCGGATTGACGATGGCGAAGGCATCGGGGACCGTGCCGGGAACTTCATGGTGATCCAGGATCACCGTATCCAACCCCATGGCGCTGGCATAGCTGACCGCGTCGTGATCGGAAACACCGCAGTCAATGGTGATAATCAGCCGGCTGCCCCCATTTTTGATCCTGTCCACGCCGGTCCTGTTGAGACCATATCCTTCCAGGATACGGTCGGGAATGTAATAGTCGACGTCCGGAAGGAACTGCTGAAGAAATTTGACCAAAACGGCAACGGAGGTGATCCCGTCGGCATCGTAATCGCCGTAGACGGTTATCTTTTCCTGGTTATGGATTGCGTTGATGACCCTTTCCACCGCCTTGCGCATCCCCTTCAGCAAGAACGGGTTATGAAGATCCTGAAGGGAAGGGGCCAGGTAGCGTCTGGCATCATCAGGGGTCAGGATATCCCGGCTGGCCAGAATCCGGGATACGATGGGATGAATGCCGAGTTCATTGACGAGGTTATCCTGAACGGCTTGATTCGGCTCCGCCGTCGTCCATTGCGTCAGAGGTAGGGTTGTTTTACTCATGAATGTCTTTAACTTTCCGTTTATCGAATTACGATGTCAGTCTCTTACAAATATGGGCCTTTCTGTCAAGGGGAGAATTGATGAAAACAGGGAAGAATTCAAGACAGTCCCGTAATTATAGCTTGCTCCGTCGAGGATTAAGTGTTACGGAAAGGCCCAAATCATATCAGGAAACTGTCAAAGGAAAATCATTTTCGGGAGGCCTCATGAAACGGTATTTTTGTTTTCTTCTCATGATAATCGGGTTGCCCCTTCTGTTGGGCATGGGGGCTCAGGGCGGGGTGCCGACCGATAAAATCCCTGTCCCGGCAAAGAAATTCACGGCGACCTACATCGATCAAACGGATGTAACCACGGAATGCATGGACGCCAGTATTGAGGGCACGACCTTTCTGGACGGTAAGAAAGGGGAGGGGACTTTCGCCGTGGCTTTTGAAAACATTCAGCAGATCGTTTTTCGCCAATATGCAGAAAAGTTCTACGGACAGATAACACTGCGCGATGGAAGCAGCTTGGAACTGGTCATCAGCAAAGACAGAAAGGCCTACGGCCGGACGAAATTCGGCACCTTTCAGATCCGGCTCAACGACCTGAAAAAAATGATCATTGACCCAGCCTTGCAGAAGAAGATCTGAAAAACAACGGGGAGACCGCCTGGGTCGGCCCCGGTGTATGGACAAAGGTGAATTTCCCGAGACGAGTTCAATGAGTTGCCATGAATGATGAAGGCCGAATCAATCTTCTTATCGATTAATTCGGCCTGGACCGGAAGGATCGTGACGTCCGAACAGGGGTCATGGAATGGACCGACGGACTTCAAATAGGCCTTAGAGGGCCTTCTTTATAAAACCGGAGCGGATGCAGCGGGTACAGACCTTCACCCGTTTCACCGCCTTTGTTTTTTCATCCACACAGCGCACTTTCTGCAGATTGGGAAACCATACTTTTCTGGTTTTATTATTGGCATGGCTGACATTATTGCCCACGACGGGTTTCTTTCCACATACTTCACAGATTCTGGACATAAACTGACTCCTTCACAAAGAATGAACGGGCTTCTAAACCATAAGCGTGATATTTGCAAGCACTTTTTTAATTTTTCATTGAGGGCGGCTGTCCGGTGGACTCCAAAACGCGCATCCAGACATTCCCATCAGGATTTACTTTTGCGCCGGAAGCAACCATTTTCAGCGGCAGGTGCACATATTCATCCTTCATCAGCCCCACCAGCATGCCTGTTTTCCCGGCCATGCCCGCATGCACGGCGTACTGTCCCAAGGCGCCGCAATAGATGCTGTCACTGGCATTGGCGGGAACGCTGCGGATGGTATAACTGGGATCGATATACTTCAGATTGACTTCCATGTTATTCTTTTTGAAATGAGTTTCAATCCGGGTTTTCAGGAATGGCCCCACATCTTGCAGCCGGAGGTTTCCCGAGGCATCCGTTTCGATTGTGTCATTTTCACGGTGCATCAATTCCTGGCCGGCCCCCTCCGCGATGAGGATCACGCAATGGCACCGATGCAGGAGCCGGCGCTCCAGAACTTTGAAAAATCCCGATTCGCCTTCCAGATCAAAGGGAACCTCCGGAATCAGAACAAAGTTGACGTCGCTCAAGGCCAGTGCGGCGCCCGTGGCAATATGCCCGGACTGGCGGCCCATGATTTTCACCAGACCGATCCCCATGGGCGCCCCCTTCGCTTCCACATGGGCGCATTCGATGGCTTTGACCGCCTCGGAAATGGCCGTATCATACCCGAATGTTTTCTGGATCAGGTTCAGATCGTTGTCGATGGTCTTGGGGATGCCGATAATGCTGATATTCAGGTTTCTCCGGGTGATTTCATCGGTGATAAACTCCACGGCCCGCATGGTTCCATCCCCGCCGATGCAGAACAGGATGTCGATATTCATCCGCTTCAGGGCGTTTACCATCTCTCCGATATCCTGCCTGCCCCGGGATGAGGACAGAATGCTTCCGCCCACGGCATGAATGTCTTTCACCCCGTCCGGCAACAGTGAGATGACCTCATGCCGGTACTTCGGGATCAAGCCCTGGAAACCGTATTTGATCCCCACGATATTGGCGACACCATAGCGATGATAGAGCTCCATAACCACGGCGCGGATGACGTCATTAATGCCCGGACAGAGCCCGCCGCAGGTGACAATCGCTGCTTTCGTCTTGGCCGGATCAAAAAAGATCTTTGCCCGCGGTCCGGCGACTTCAACGGACAAGGGCGTTTGATCCGGCGATTTCAGGTCCGCATAATGCCGATGATCGATATTAAAGAGGATTCTTCGGTCGTCAGGGGTAAAATAGCTGACATTGAGCGGTGAATCAATGGTGCCTTCACCCAGGTTTTGAATGGTGAAGTCATAGGGGATATCCTGATTCATGGTGTCTGCTCCTTAAAAGCCGGATAAAGGCGGATTGTGAAACGCCGACTCCGGCATCACCGGACACTCTTTTATAATGACCTTCCGGCCGGAAAGTGCGAGTCTTCCCTCGGCATAGAGCTGAATGGCCTGCGGGTAAATCCGGTGTTCCTCCCTGAGGATTCTTGCCGCCAGGGTATCGGCGGTGTCCCCGGCGAGCACGGGCACAACGGCCTGGATGATGACAGGCCCCGTATCGACCCCCTCGTCGGCAAAATGAACCGTGCATCCCGAGAATCTGACGCCATGGTCAATGGCCTGCTGCTGTACATGGGTGCCCGGAAAGGCGGGCAGCAGGGCGGGGTGAATATTCATGATTTTCATGGGAAATGCATTGAGAAACACAGGCGTCAGCACCCGCATGAAGCCGGCCATGACCACCAGTTCCACCGCATGGGACCTCAGGACGTCGATCATCTGGCGATCAAAGGCTTCCCGTGTGGGGAAGTCCTGATGCCGGATCACGACGGCCGGTATGCCATGTTTCTTGCACCGCACCAGGGCATAAGCGTCGGGCTTGCTGCTGATCGTCACGCTGATTTCGGCGTCCAGACGGCCTGCTTCAATGCCATCGATAATGGATTGCAGATTGGACCCGCTGCCCGATACCAGAACGCCGATCTTCAGCTTTTTCTCCTTCATCACGTCAACATCACTTGGGGCCGGTCAGCCCCTGTCATTTCCACGCTGCCCAGGACGTATGCCTTTTCACCCAGCATGGCAAGCAGTTCCATGACATCGGCACACTCTTTTTCCGCGACGATCACGATCATGCCGATCCCCATGTTAAAGACGCGGAACATTTCCTGCTCCTCGATCCGTCCCATCTCGCTGATGACATTGAAGATGGCCGGGATATCCCAGGCGTCTTTCCGGATGTTCGCGCAGCAGGGAGGGGGAAGGATGCGGGGGATATTATCGAGAAAACCGCCGCCGGTAATGTGGACAAGCCCCTTGACATTGAAACTTTTCAGCAGCTTCAGCAGGGATTTTACGTATATTTTCGTCGGGCGGAGCAGCGCCGCCCCGATGGATTCGTCAAGACCGGCAACGCAATCATGCACATTGAGCTTTCCATCGTCAAAGAGAACCTTTCTGGCTAAGGAAAAACCGTTGCTGTGAAGACCGCTCGAAGCAAGGCCGATGATTCTGTCGCCCACACGGATGGCGGAACCGTCAATCAGTTTATCCGCTTCAACAACGCCGACACAGAAGCCGGCGAGATCGTATTCGTTTTCGGCATAAAATCCCGGCATTTCTGCGGTTTCACCACCGATCAGGGCGCACCCCGCATCCTGGCAACCCTGGACAATTCCCTGAACGATCTGCACACTCTGCTCCAGGCCGATCTTTCCGGTAGCGATATAGTCCAGAAAAAAGAGCGGTTCCGCGCCCTGTACGATGACATCATTGACGGACATGGCCACCAGATCGATGCCGACGGTGTCATGCTTGTCCATGCTCTGGGCAACCTTGAGCTTTGTTCCCACACCATCGGTGGAGGACACCAGGATCGGGCTCCTGTATTTCTCTACATCCAGCCGGAACAGAGCGCCAAAGCCGCCGATCCCGCTCAGAACCTCCTTGCGGGCCGTTGTTTTAATCAGGGGTTTGATTTTTTCGATAAACAGATTTGCCTTGTCAATATCAACGCCGGCGCCTTTGTAGGTGGCTTGTTCCATCATGAGATCTCCAATGATTATTAATAGATTGACGTGCCATGTGCCTGGCCCGATACCCGCTGTGAATGCTGTAAACGAGTCTCTTTTTGTAACCCAACCGGCTATAAATGTCAAATCCTGAATCATAAAATCTTTTGCTTGCGTAATTAATCCGGATTTGCTAACGCCTGAAACGGATTATGTTTGAAATCATTATATTTATGGGTTACGGAACGCCTTGGACCTTTTAAACGCAATTCTGATGAAAATCGAGCAGCCGCTCAATTTCTCCTCGCGGGACGGCTATAAACACCTGCCCCTTGTCAAAGATCTGGAAGCGACCGTGTTGAATCTGCTGACGAAACTGCTGGATGCCCTCCCGACAGCCGGAATCGATGATCAGATGGGCATGGCTGTTCACGGCCTCACCGACAGGCTCCAGGCCTGTTTCAGCGGATATGACCGGCTCCCGGCAGAGCAAAAGAAAGATATCATTCAGCAGGCGCTTCTTTTAACGGGCGAAATCAGGCAACAGTTCGCGGCCGCCGTCCCTCCCCCCGGTGGACATCAACAGGGTGGGGCAGACCGTATGCAGGATTTGAAGCAAGCCGTGACAAAACTGTCCATGGATGTACAGTTCATCAGGGGCGTGGGCCCAAGGATCGCGCAACTGCTGGCCAGAAAAGGCGTCAAAACCATCGAGGACCTCTTTTACTTTCTGCCGCGCCGCTACGAAGACCGGCGGATCGCGCAAAAAATCGGCCAGGCAAGGGTTGGGATCAAGGAGACCGTGATCGGCAGGGTTATGCACGCGGATGTCAGGCTCTATCAAAGGCGGAGGGCCTTTGAGGTCACCGTTGACGACGGCAGCGGGGTCCTCACTGCCAAATGGTTCAAGGGGAGCCTCGCCTATCTGAAAAACACCTTCAAGGCCGGTGTTCAGGTGATTCTGACGGGAGAGGTCCGTCTTTTCAAAGCCGGGAAAGATATGATTCACCCGGACTATGAAATCCTCGATGAGGACGATTCAAACCTGCTTCATTTCAAACGCATTGTCCCTATTTATTCGGAAACGGAAGGCCTGCATCAAAAAACGCTCAGGCGGATCGCCATGCGGGTGCTCAATGATTACACCCGCTATATCACCAGCCCCATTCCTGAGGCCTTTTGTGAAAAACATCATTTGATCCACATTCACGACGCCCTTCGCAATTGCCATTTTCCGGAAGGGGAGGCCGACTTGGCTTTGTACAACGAAATCCGCTCTCCCGCCCATCATCGCCTCATCTATGATGAATTCTTCTTTTTTCAATTGGGTCTGGCCCTGAAACGGAAAGGCCATCTCCTGGATCAGGGAATTGCTTTCAATACCGGAGAGCGGCTTGTGGTCCAATTCTATGCGTTGCTTCCCTTTTCACTCACCGCCGCTCAAAGACGTGTCATCTCTGAAATCGAAGGGGATATGGCAGGGCAGACGGTCATGCACCGTCTTTTGCAGGGCGACGTGGGTTCCGGAAAGACGGTGGTGGCTATGGCTGCCATGGTCTCGGCCTGTGAAAACCACTATCAGGCCGCCCTGATGGCCCCCACGGAGCTTCTGGCCCAGCAGCATTACACCAACATTAAAGGCTGGGCGGACCGACTGAACCTGAAATCCGTCCTGCTGACCGGCAGCAGCAGGCCAGGCGAACGGAAAGAGATTAACGGGGAGATTGCAGCGGGCCGTGCGGATATCATCGTCGGGACGCATGCACTGATCCAGGAAGGCGTGAGTTACGGAAAGCTCGGCCTGGTCGTCATCGACGAACAGCACCGTTTCGGTGTTCTCCAGCGTGCAACCCTCCGGACAAAGGGTCTGACCCCGGACGTTCTGGTCATGACAGCCACCCCCATTCCCAGAACGCTTGCCATGACGGTTTACGGGGATCTCGACGTCTCCGTCATCGATGAACTACCGCCCCGGAAAAAACCCATCAGGACGAAGGTTTTCTATGAATCCCATCGCCCGCAGGTCTATGAGATTATTCGCAAAGAACTGGCAAAGAAACACCAGATCTTTATTGTTTACCCCCTGGTGACGGAGTCGGAAGCCCTGGACCTCAAAGACGCCACCCGCATGGCGCAGCATCTGCAGCAGGACATCTTTCCCGGGC